>JBBDRM010000130.1:0-34909 GCA_040905475.1 Actinomycetota bacterium | reverse complement strand
GGGGGGGGCTCTTCGCTGCAGTGCTTGGTGCTTAGATCGACTTCCTGACTCGCTGCAGGACGCGCGCCCCGGCGAGGGTGATCAGGCCGGCGAACGCGAGCCCGGCACCGGCGACACCGGTGTTCGGGAGCGTGTCGCCGCCCGTGCCGCCAGAAGCCGAGGCCTTGAACGTCGCCTCGCCCGTGAAGACACCCGCGTCAACCGACACGGCCTGGGTGTTGACCGCGGCCGCCTTGAACGATGCGAGGCCGAAGCCACCGAACCCGCTCAGCACGTCCAGCGGAAGGTTGGCCGGGATGTCGACCACCGCGGACGGGATCGCGAAGTGCAGGGCCCGCATCGAGCCGTTCGCGAAGTACGTGCCGTCAGCGTTCTTGCCATCATCGTTCGTGAAATCGAGCACGTCCAGTTCCGGCACCGGCAAGCCCGACAGACCGAGGGCGCTGAACACGCCGCCGAGCTGGGTCTCGATCGCATCGATCGTTTCCTGCAGCGTGTCGAGGACGACGTCGAGGTCGTCGGAGTCGGCCACCGTGAGGCTACCGATCTTCAAGGCGCCGATGGTGCCGGCGACGCTGGAGGTCGGGGTCTTGTCGGCTACGAGGTCCATTGCGACTTGGATACCGTCGAGCGACAACACCGCCGTGTCGAGCAGACCCTCAACCGTTGCGACGAGCGTGTTGCACGCGTCGGTCAGCGTGGAGCCGGCCGAATCGACGTCACCCAGAGCACCGGTGATCGGGGCGATGAGGGCGTCGATGTCGGTCAGAAGGTCGATGGCCTCGAGGCTGGCGATGATGTCCTCGAGCTGGCCGGACACGTCGCCCAAGGCGGCGAGCGCCGTGGTGCAGATGTCCGGAGCATCGGTCTGGATGTCATCGATGTCGAGCTGAAGCGCGTCGATCTGCCCGAGAACCGTGTCGCACGTGCCTGCCGGAAGGAGCCCGCAGGGAACGGCGAGGAGGGTTTCGAGCGTTCCGATCACGGTCTCGGTGTCGGCGATCTCGCCGAGGCCGCCCGTGATGTCGGTGTCGACCGCGCTGAGCTGGTTGCACGCGTCGGAAACGACCGCGCCGATACCAAGAGCAGCTCCGGCGTCTTCAACCGCATCGCACGCGATCGCGAGCGGGTTGATCCCGAGGTTGTCGAGCAGCGACGCGAGGTTCCCGACGTTGACGTCGCCGATCGTCAGGAGACGCTGCACGGAGGAGGAGTCCCCGTCGACGCTCGCGGTGGTGCCGGAGTCCATCGTGGCGATGTCGACGAGGCCGCCGAGCACGTCGGCCGCGCCCGCAGCGAAGTCGACCACGGCGGAAACCTTGCTCGCCGAGACGGTGCTCTGGATGAAGCGGCCGGCTACCGTCAGGCTGCCGAGACCGGCCACCGACTGCGTGCCCGGCTGGATGGTTTCCTTACCGCTTTCGGACGCCTTGGTGGCGGTCCGGCTTTGGCCGCCCGGCAGTGTTGCGGAGCCGATCTTGCCGGTGATGAGGCTGGAAACCGACTTGATCGACGACCCATTGAGGACATCGGCCAGGTCGATACCGAGCCTGACGGGCGTGTTGCCGACCGCGACCGCGACGATCGTGTTGTCGGTCGACGCTGTGCCCGTAACGCCGGATACGGCGAAGCCAGGCGTGGCGATAAGGACGAGAGCCACCATAAGAACGGTGGCAAAACCGACGATCCGCTTCATTCCGTACCCTCCATAAGGCCGCGGGCGATCTGTGCCCTGATTTACCGAGCGCACCACTTGGCGCTTGGAGGATTGTCGTTGGGACCCCGGCCCCAGGGGTATGCCCTACGTGGGCCATTCTGTGTAGTCCTCGGTGGCTAAATCCTTCGTAACCCCCCGAGTACGACGACCGGATCGGTCGCGACTCCCCCACTCGCTTCGCGCGATACGGCCTTTATGGGACGACCGCCCCGGACGTCGCGAGCGCGCCGCGCTGGGGGAGAGAGATTCAGAAGGAGGAAGAGGTAAGCGGAAGGAGCGCGGCTATCGTGCGAGGTGAATTACATAGAGTCCGAGAGACCCTACCGGCTCTGCCCGCGTTGCGCCTTGCGGCGCCCGCCTGGCGAAGCCCTCGAGCTTCTCGGACTCTAAGTGCCCCGAGCAACCTGCCGCAGCCGTCTTGGTTTCCTTATGGTAACCACCGCAGACGTTCGGCTTTGGGTCGCTTACCCTTCTGGTAGTTTACCCGCCGGACCAGCGAAACGGCCTATCCCACCGGCCCGACAGTGCACCCCCACTCGGTTGGGCTCCTTACGGCCAGCCCGCCCGGAGTGATCCCAGTCGGTTCCCTGACTCGGCCGCTCTGGCCGCTCGGGGCACGCGAAAGATACCATCCACGATTCGCCGGTCAAGAACGGCAAAACCCCTGGTCGTCGCGGAAAAACAGGGAAAACGCCTGGTCGAGTCGTACCGGTCGCAGGTGCGAATTTTTTCGAGCACGCCGATCGCCTCGAACGGTCTCGTCAACGCGGCGTCTGCGTTTGCGCCGCGCGCCACGCGAGATCCCTCGCGAGATAGGACGCGAAACCCACCTCGATAGCCGGCATGAACATCTCGTCGGCGGTCGTGAGGACGGCCCCCAAGAGGCGGTCGAGCTCTTCATCGGTTACGGCGTCGAGTGCGAGACGCGTGACGATGAAGATGTCGCCGACGTCGTCGAGCGCGAACCGGATCCCGTACGCCCGCATGTTCGCGCGCAACAGCATGGCGTAGACGTCGGCGTGGTTCTCGGCCGGCCGGCGCATGAAGAACGATTCCAGCGCGAGGGTGCGTTCGCGGAGGGCCAGCAGCACGGTGATCGAGTGCTTCTTCTCGCCGTGGAGCTGGAGGACCCAGTCGGACTCGGACGACCGTTCGTATCGGATGTCGCGGTCGCGCAAGTACTCCTCGATGACCTCGGCCGGATCGGCCACGGGCGTCAGAGGCCGTAGTCGACGCGCGCGCGAGCGAATTCTTCAGCGGTGATGCTCATCACGAGGTGATCGATGTAGTTCCCCTCGATCCACGAGCGATCGCGCAGACGCCCGTCCTCGACGAAGCCGCATCCCTTGTACATGCGGATGGCTCGGTCGTTGTCCGCGAGCGTCCAGAGCTCGACCTGGCGGAGATTCAGCGCGTCGAACGCGAAGATCAGCAGCGCCATCAACGCGTCGTGTCCGTAGCCCTTTCCCCACGACTCCCGCTCTCCGAGGAAGACGTACAACGACGCCATGCGATCGCGGGGTCGGAGGTTGTTGAGCCCGATCCGACCCATCGCCCGGCCTTCCACCTCGATGATGAACGGGTGGCCCTCCTCGACGGCGCGCTCCTCAGACTCTTTGATGTCGGCGAGGGAGAACGGGCGCACGTAGTCCATCCAGCGAAACACCGTCGGCTCGTTCTGCCACCGCCGGATCGCCTCGTAGTCGGCCGGTTCGACCCTGCGCAACGTGACGCGCTTGCCCTTGAGCATCCCGGCCATGGTATCGCGGGCCACGCCGGCTCGGCGTGGGCGCCGTTCGGGGCTCTAGCCGGCGGGTTCGGGCTCCGCCAGATCCTCGTAGATCGCGAGCAGGTCGATCGAGGCTCGTCGCCAGTCGAACCGGCGGGCGAACCGCGCGCCGGCCGTTCCCATCGCCGCCGCGTGCACCGGGTCGCCGAGCACGCGCCCGAGCGCGTCGGCGAACGCCTCCGGTGCGAAGCTCGGCACGAGCCATCCGGTTACGTCGTCGCGAACGGCGACCCGAAGCCCTCCGACATCCGAGGCGATCACGGGGGTTCCACACGCGCTCGATTCGATCGCGACGAGCCCGAAAGACTCGCTCCGCGAAGGGATCAGCGTCACATCCGCGGCCCGGTAATAGATTGGGATGACGTCGTGGGGCACCGTTCCCTCGAGACGAACCAGATCGGCCACGCCGAGCTCTGCGGCAAGTTTGGTGAGCGACTCGGGTTGCACGCCGCCTCGGCCCGACGGTCCTCCGACGACGACCAGCGTCGGCCGTTGAGCGAGTCCGGACGACGACGACGCCAGCCGCGCGATGGCTCGGACGGCGACGTCGGGTTGCTTGAGAGGTTGCAGCCTGCCGACGAAAAGCACGACGGCTCGTCCGGCCAGGCCGAGCGCGGCTTTCGCAGCCTCGCGGTCTCCGGGCGTTAACACGTCCGTGTCCACGCCCGGCGCCACGACGCGCACACGCCGGGGGTCGGCTCCGTACAGGTTCACGAGGTCGGCCGCCTCTCCCACCGTCGGGGCGAGGATGCAGTCGGCGACCTGGGCGATCTTCTTCTCTCCTGCGATGCGGTTCTGAGGTTCGGGCGACTCGCCCTCCGCAAGCGTGAGGTTCTTCACGGCGCCGAGCGTGTGGAAGGAGTGAACGAGCGAGACGCCCCAGCGTTCGCGGGCGCGGCGCCCGATCGATCCCGATAGCCAGTAGTGCGAGTGGACGACGTCGTAGATCGGAGTGTCCGCGCCGAGGCGCGCTGCCTCCTCGGAATCGAAGCGAACCATCGAGGTGAGGAACTCACCGAGATAGTTCGGGAGTTCCTCTTTCTCAACCGGACGGTCGGGGCCCGCCTCCAGGTGAACCACCCGAACACCGGGGTCGACGTCCACGACGTGCTGCTCGGGGCCGGCGGCGCGGGTGAAGATATCAACCTCGACGCCCATCTCGGCGAGCCGGCGCGCGACCGATCGGACGTAGACGTTCATGCCACCGGAGTCGCCGATCCCCGGCTGGTCCAACGGACACGTGTGGACGCTGACGAGCGCGACCCGTTCGACCCGGCTCGGGGCCTCGCGCGGCATCGTCCCGCGTATCTCTTGCAAAAGCTGCCCTCCGGCTCATCCGTCCGTGCGTTCGGTCGAACGCAGGGAGGCCTCGGGATGTTCCCGTACCCTACCCGCGCCGAACCTCGAGCCTGATCAGAGGCTCGTCCACGGCCCCAAAGCGGTACTTGTAGGGCTCGGTGCCCCGAAGGAAGTCGAAGGTCGTACACCCCTCCGCGGCCGCGAGCCGGATGCACTCCCCCATCAGGACCATCCCTGGAGAGAGCTCGCGCCGACGATGGTCGAACGCCGAGTTCCAGACGTCCCAATCGTTCCAGGATCGGAACGCGTACACGCCGGCCCAGGGTTCGCCCCCGATCTCCAAGAGGGCCAACCGCAACCACCCTTGCGAGAAAAGCATCCAGGCGAACGAGCCGAAGAAGGTCGCCATGCCGTCGTGCATGAATCGGCCCTTCGGCCCGTCGGAGGAACGATGCATCTCGAAGAAGGCCTCGAGGTCGTCGTCGAGGGTCTGCTCGGTTGCAAGCCGGACGGTGTACGGCCCGGCGTCTCGTTCAAGTCGACGAGCCTTCCGATTGATCTCATGGCGCAGTTTCCCGGAGAGCGAGGCGAGATAGGCGTCGTACGAACCCGGGATGGCTACGCGTGGACACGCATCGGTCTGTCCTTCGCCGACGTCGTAGGCAGCGGCCTTCGCCGCGCGCGCGAATGCTTCGGGCCATCCGGAGTCTCCGGCGAGGCCGTCCATCTCGAACGTCTGCCACGCGTCGCCGTCGACCGCGTTCAGCACGGCGACGGCCACCGCGTCGCGATCCTCGGGCGTCGACACCGGGCCGCGGTAATCGGTCGTGTCGTGATCGCCCGCGAAGGAGACGAGGCCGTCCTCCGACACAACCAGACCCACGATGCCTCGGAGCGTCTCGCCTTCGAGCACTTCCACGACGCGAAGCGCGCGACCTGCGCCGAACTCGGCCCACCAGACGTCGAGGTATTGCGGGGTTTGGAACACACTCGCCGCAGGGTCCTTCTCGACAAGCTCGCGCCACGGGCGGACGAGCTCCGAGAACGCTGAAGGATCATCATGGACGACCGTGCGCATCGCGCGGGCAAGCGTAGCAGGGGCTTTCGGAGCCATCGCCGGGTCTGAACGAAAGAAGAGCCCGGCTTTATGCCGGGCTCTTCTCCGTTCTCGTGCGGTGCTCAGCCGGCCTGTTCGACGACCGTCTCGGCCGCGGAAGCGACCGCCGTAGCGTCCGCCTTCACCGCCTTGCGCACCGACGTCGTCGCCGCCTTCACGCGGGAACGAGCAACTTTCGTCTGCTCGATCGCACGCTTCGTCGGCGCCGCGCGCTGGACGCGCTTGACGAGCTTCTCACCGCGCTTGGTGAGATCCTTGTACGTCTTCGTCGTCTGCTTGCGCAGACCACTCGTACGCTTCTCCAAGCGGGTTCGTGTCGACTTCACGACGGACGTCGCGCGCTCCGTGGACTTGCGTGGAAGCGATGCCGCCTTGGAGGGCAGCTCTCGGATGTCCTTCGCCGAGTCGACGATCTGCGTCGGGAGGCTCGTGACCCGCTTCGAAATGCCCTTCGCCTGTTCGAGCGCCAGATCACCGGCACCGACCGCAGCGTAGAGCGCCTTCTTCGCCGTACTCATACTCTTACACCCCCTTCCCGAACGAGATCGACGTTTGAGGCGGGAGGGCGAAGGGGAGCCGGGTGAGGGCCACAGAGAGCCTGTGTCTCCGCCCTCCCGCCGAGGTCGTCACGCGGTCCTCCGTGTGGTGCGGCGCGCTCGCGTCGCTCGCTTCGGGGCCGCCTTTCCCTTCCCCGCACCGCGGGGCCGGGTCGTCGTCTTGGGCTTGGGCTTGGGCTTGGCCTTCGTCTTAACTTTCGGTGAAGCCGCGCGGGGCTTCTTCGCGGCGGCTACCTTTCGTACCGGGGTTCGTCGCGGCTCCGCGCCGGCCTGGAAGCTTTGGTAGACGTCGAGCAAGAGCTGCTTCTGGGTTGCCGTCAGCGACTCGTCGCGGCGGATGACGGCCGGGAGGTTCGCGGTGTCGGTGCGCTCCTCGAGGATGCCGGCCTTGATGTAGAGGGTCTCGGCCGAGATGCGCAGCGCTTTCGCGATCGCCTGGAGGATCTCGGCGCTCGGGCGGCGGAGGCCGCGCTCGATCTGTGAGAGATAGGGGTTGGATATCCCCGCCAGCTTCGAGAGCCTGCGCAGCGAGAGGCGCGACGCGCCTCGCTGGTCACGGATGAAGCGTCCGAGCTCTCGCACCTTCACCTATCGCCCCCTGCACCGGTTCGCCACTGCCTCCGGTCACGCGGGTCAGGCTAGCGTCAAAGAGGGACTGCTGCAAGCTGGGAGCAAGCACCCGTTAGCAGGCTGCGAACGCCCTGCTCAGGCTCGTTCCAGAACGCCCGTGCACCGGATCGAGCCGGCGGGTTCCCCCCCGCCCAGGACGGCAGGAGCCGCGTGCGGAGCAAGCATCTCCGGCACGTCGTCGTCGATGGATCCGAGCACTTTCAGGGTCGCCACGGTCGCGATGTCGCGCGCCCGCTGCGTGCCGTCACGGGCTTTCAACGCGAACGCGAGGCCCTGGTCGCGGAGAACGCCGCACGAGAGTCCCTCGGCACCGATCTTGATCACGACGCCGGGACGCGCGCTCATCACCGCGGTGCAGAGCCGGCCGGTTCCCGCCACGAGGAACGGGTGATCTGCCATCGCGTCGAGCACATCACGTCCGTCTTCGGCCAGCCGGGCGAAGAGGCGAGCCGACTCGGTGAGCGACAAGGCGAACGTGGGCACGCCGCAGCCATCGACGCCGGTGTGTCGAACGGAAGCGCCGGCGAGGCGCTCGACCTGGGTCGCGACCGCACGCTGCATCGGGTGCTCGGCCGCGCGATAGTCTTCGAGCGTCCAGCCGTTCTCCTTGGCGGTCGCGAGCATCGCGGCGTGCTTTCCGGAGCAGTTGTGCAGGATCGGGGCGGAACCGTTGACGGCCGCGGCGTCCTCCGGGCGGAACGGCCAGGCCGCCGGGCATCGCAGCGCGTCCTCGGAGAACCCGGCCGCGGAGAGCGTGACGCGGATCGCTTCGACGTGGCGCGGCTCGCCGTTGTGGGAGGCGCAGGCGACCGCCACCTGCTCGGTTCCGGGCGCTCGCCATCCGCTCTCGAGGCAGGCCAGCGTCTGGATCGGCTTGGCGGAGGAGCGGAGGTACGCAACGGTGTCGGGTTCGCCGGCCCACGCGACGAGCTTGCCGTTCGAGCCGGCCACGGCGACGTCGACGAGGTGGATGCTCTCGATCAGGCCCGAGCGATCGACCTCGACGACGAACGGCTCCCCGGAGCTCATTCGCCGAGCGAAAGGCGGTCGGCCAACCAGCGCGGTAACCCGGCGGCGTTGATCTTGGCGGCGGTTTTCTCGATCGGATACGCGACACGGTGGCCGAGCACCCGGCCGTCCTCCCACACGATGAACGCGGCGCGAGGGTCACGGTCGCGAGGCTGTCCGACGCTGCCGGGGTTCAGCATGTATCGCGCGCCGGGCTCGAGATCGATCGGTGATCCCTCGGGAAGGATCCTTCCGTCGACCCGGCCGCGCTCGTCGCTTCGGAAGATCGACGGGAGGTGGGTGTGACCGAAGAATGCGACCGCGAAGTCACCCAGCTCGAAGCTTGCCTTTGCGTCCTCGAGGGTCAGGAGATATTCGGCCGCCGGATCGCGGACCGAGCCGTGCACGAGCAGCGCGTCGGGCTCGTCCCGGCGTGGCTCGAGCTCGGCCAGGAACGCTCGGGTGTCGGCGGACATGGTCTCGGCGGTCCACGCGATCGCCGAGGAGGCCACTTCGTTGAACCAGGTGGCGTCGAATCGGCCGATCGCCGCGAGGTCGTGGTTCCCGGCGATGGCTACGGCACCCCGCTCGACCAAACGGGCGATGACGGCATCCGGATCGGCCCCGTAGCCGACCAGGTCGCCGAGCACCAGCAACCGGTCACAGCCCTGCTCGTCGGCGGCCGCCAGAACGGCGTCGAGTGCCTCCAGGTTGGAGTGGACGTCGGACATCACCGCCACGCGCACGGCGAGCATTATCACGCACCGGCGCAAGCGCGGAGCGGGTCGAAGAGTTCGTCCGGCTATCGCCCTTGCTTGGGCGGCGGCGTTCCGCCGCGGCCCGGCGCGGCCGACGGACTCGGAGCCGGCGGCGGGTTCGCCGGAGCCGATGGCCCCTGCGAAGGCGCAGTGCTCTTCGCACCTCGCGGCGACGGAGGCGGCGGGACCGGCACGGAAGGTTCGTCCGGCGACAGATCACTCGGACACACCGGCAGGATGAGGAGCCGCTCGACGATCGTGGCGTCCGCGCCGGTGTAGCCCACCAGGAAGGGGACGGCTTTGAGACCGAGGATCGTTGCTCCGCACCAAAGCGTCGGCGGTTGGTCCAAGTTGGTCGGCTTCGCAAGGAGAACGGCGTTCGATGTGATGCCTCCGCCGTCGATGTAGGGCCGTTCGAACGACAGGGGCGGAGCCTGGTTGGATGAGGCAGCGTAGAGGATGACGCCAGCCGACTTGTTCGCGTAGAGCACGCTGTCACGGTAGTGATACGCGTTGGTGTACGCGCCGTGCTCGATCCCCGCGGACCCGTTGTAGTAGGCGGTGAACCGGTCGACGAAGTGCCCGCCGGTCGCGTTCTGCCACACGAATATGCCGTTGCGAGCGTTGTTGTGGGCGAGTACATCTTCGAACCGCCAGATGCCCACCTCACCCTCCGGCCAACTGAATCCGCTTGCGTTCTTTCCTCCCTGGACGCCGAATGCGACGCATCCCAGGCAAGCGTTTCCGGTACCACGCCCCAGCAAGAAGGCCGTCAGCCGGTGAGCGGATCCCTGCTTGGGAGTCGGTCTGACATGGGAGGCGAGCGCGCCGTCATAAAGCGTATCGTTCGGAGCCTCCGTGGCGCCGGGGTCGTACCAGTAGGCGACGCTTTGGATGTCGTGAGCGACCGTTTTCCGCAACGTCACGCCGTTCGAGGCATGAACGGCGAATCCGGGTCCACCGGTCTGCCGGACGACGACACCCTCGACGAGCGAGCCGCCCGACCCTTCTCCCATCCGGTGGAAGTGGAGGCCGTAGCGCCCCAAAACCGATTCGGCAGGCGAGCCCTTCTGGGGCCCGGCGTAACGGATCGCCACGTTGCGGATCGATTGCGGCACGCCGGACTTGATCCACACGTGCGTGCGATGCGTCGCATCCTGGCCCTCGATCCGGACGGAGCGGGTGAGATTCACTATCTCCGCCCCGTACGAAACGTCCGGTTTCACCGTCACGCGGGGATGCGCGAATGACAAGCTTCCGAATCCAACCGTCGACCCGCTCACCGAGGTCAGCGTCCGGACCTCGTGATGCGTCGAGAAGCCGGCGACGTTCGGAGCCTCGGTTGGCGCGACCAGGATCTCATCTCCTGCCTGCCACCCCGCGGGAACGGCTTCGAGCACGGCGCTCGTGGCACCGGCCGGAAGACTCGCCGCAGCCCGCGTCCATGCCAGTTTCTCGGGGCCAGACAGATCGAGCTTGCCTTCGCCCGTAACCCAAAGGCCGACGTCGGAGGCAACGGGTTCGTTGCCTCCACCGACGAACTTCGACTCGTCGATCCCGATGAAACGGATCACGTGCGTCACGCCGGGCGCCGGCTTGGACCGCAACGTGCCCTGTACGATCAGGTTTCCGCCGAGCGTGATGGTCGTGTCGACGTCGGGAGCAAGCTCGAGCGTTTCGCCGGCCGCGATCGTGCGGCCTGCCGTAAGACTCACCGAGCCGGACAAGGTGGTCAGCGTTTCCGCTGAGATGAGCATCGCCGACGTGAAGAGGCCCAATACCAAGGCGATGACGAACGAAGCACGAACGACGACGCCGAGCAGAAAGCGGAACGCGTTTCCCCGTGGACGCATCGATCTCCCCCAGTGCTCGATCGACGGAACCGTTGTGTCGGGAGGCGATGGTCGGCCGGTGGAGAACGATCACGGCTGAAGGCCGCAGCGGTTCATCACCTGCTCGGCCTCACCACCGGCAGGTTTGTATCGGCCGCGCATCGACTTTTGTTGAGCCGCGATACGCGCGCTTTGCGTAGCGCAGAGCGGAAGACGTCTCGGTGCGTCCTATGTGAGCCGCGAGCGGAACTGGGCCGACTTGGTAGCGTTACGAGCGCATCATTCGTGCCGTTGCCGTACAGCTGTACCCCTTGTCCGTATCGCGCGTGACCCCGTCGGATCGCACGAGCGCGCCAACAGACGGACTTGATGTTGAGACGCTCCGCCACTGCTGAGGCGGACCGCGCTTCAACGTGAACCCGTAGGGGGACTCGGGGTGGGGGTCGGCGTCGGCGAGGCGCTGGGCGCGGGTGCTCCCGAGCACGATGCCGTGATCTCAAGACGCTCGGCGACGGTTGCGTCCGCTCCCGTGTAATTCACGAAGTACATCGGACCCGTCAGGCTCTGGATCACGTTCTGGCACACGAGCACAGGCGGCTGATCCACGTTCGTCGGCCGCTCGAGCAGATAGCCGTACTTCGTTATCCCTGCTCCGTCCAGATATGTTCGCGCGAACTGCATCCTCGTCATCGGAGGCGCCTTGGACTCCGCATGGAGCTGGATACCAGCGATCTTGTTCCCGTACAGGATCACATCGTCATAAGCGTACGAGTTGGTGTACGCCCCGTGCTCGATGCCGGATTTCCCGTTGTAGTACGCGACGAATCGCGCGATCGTGTGGGTCGCGGGGCCGTTCTGCCACGTGAAGATGCCGTCCTGGAGATTGTTGTGGGCGACGGAGTCCTCGAAGGTCCACACGCCGACCTCGCCCTCCGGCCAGCCGAATCCCGAGGTGTTCTTCGATCCCTGGACGCCGAACGTCACGCATCCGAGGCACTTGTTCCCATCGCCCCTGCCCAGGAAGAACGCCGTCGTGCGGAAAGGGTTCTCGGCCGGCGCGGGCCGCACGTAGCCGGCGAGCGCGCGGTCGTAGACGGTATCGCTCGGCTTCTCGGCCTCACCGGGGTCGTTCCAGTATGCCCCCGACTGGGTGTCGAAGGCCGCGGTGTTGCGGAACGTGATGCCGTTCGATGCGTGGGGGACGAAGGCGAAGGCTCCGGCCTGACGCACGACGACACCCTCGATCAACGAACCGCGCGATCCCTCGCCGGAACGGTGGAAGTGGAGACCGTAACGGCCCATGATCGTGTCCCCGCTCTTCTGCGGTCCGACGTACCGGATCGCCACGTTACGCACCGATTGCGGCTTGGAGGACTTGATCCAGACATGGGTGCGGTGCGTGATATCGGTGCCCTCGATCCGCATGTTTCGCGTGAGGTTGACCACCTCGGCCCCGTACGTCGTCCCCGCCTTCACCGTGACCTGCGGGTGGGGATAGGTCAACGCGGCGAACCCGACGGATGAGCCGCTCACGGAGGTAAGCGTGCGGATCTCGTGGTGGGTCGAGAATCCTGCAACGTTTGGGTTCTCGGTCGGCGAGATGAGCACTTCATCGCCCACTTGCCAGCCTGCCGCAGCCTCCGAGAGCGTCGCCGTCGTCGCGCCCTTCGCCAACGTCCCGGCCGCGCGGGTCCAAGCGAGCTTCGGCGTGCCGCTGAGATCGAGGTTGCCCGCTCCCGCGACCCAGAGACCCTTGTCGGAGGCGAGCGGAACGTCGCCGCCGCCCACGAAGCTCGTCTCGGTGATGCCCGTGAACCGGATGACGTGCGTGAAGCCGGGTGCCGGCCACGAACGGAGCGTTCCCTGGACGAGCAGGTTCCCGCCGAGGTCGATGGTCGTGTTCGCGTTCGGGTTCAGCTCGACCGTCTGGCCGGCCGCGACGGTGTAACCGGAAGGGAAGCTCATCGCCCCCGACCAGATCGTGACGCCCATGACGCGTGCGGGCTCATCGGAGTGGATCGTTGATCGAGCCCAAAGCCCCGTGGCGATCAGAGCGGCGATCACGAAAGCAAGCGTGGACGTGCTGCGCCCGTTCAGGCGGTTCCCCAGTGGCATCGTTGCCCCCATCAACTCGGCTGCGTCACCGAACTCGATCTAAGGAATCGGAATACGTAGTCGCGTCTTGAGGCGCGATCCGGTCAACCTCAAGGTTTCCGAAGCTTTGGACTTGCGTCCCGCGCATGTGGTCATCGAAGACGCACACGCGATGTTCCGCGAACGAGACGTTGGTCCAGTTCGAGCGAAGTGGATCGTCAGCTCACGTGCCGAGCGCCTTCGCCGGAGAAGAGGCGACCCTTCTCTGCGTCTTCACAGAGCTCGACGAACGAGCGAACGACCTCGGGGTCGAAGTGTGTGCCGGCACACGAGCTGATCTGATCGAGGGCCTGCTCGAAGGAGAGAGCCCGGCGGTAGGGCCGGTCGGACGTCATCGCGTCGAACGCGTCCACGAGCGCGAAGATCCTCGCTCCGAGAGGGATCTGCTCGCCGCGGAGCCCGCGCGGGTACCCGGAGCCGTCCCACTTCTCGTGGTGGGCCTCGACGATCGGCAGCGCCGGGATCAGGAACTTGACCGGAGAAAGGATCTGCGCGCCGAGCACCGGATGGGTCCGCATGATCGCCCACTCGTCGTCGGTGAGCGGACCGGGCTTGGAAAGGATCCGTTCGGGGATCCCGATCTTGCCGATGTCGTGCAGGAAGAACCCGTAACGCAGCGTCTGATCGGAGGCGAGCTCTGGGGCGACGCGGGACGCGAGCGCCACCGCGTAGTCGTGGGCGCGATCGAGGTGGGAGCGCGTATGAACGTCCTTCGCTTCGACCACGAACGCGAGCGTCTTTACGGTTGCAAGATAGGACTCTTCGAGCTCTTCGAGCGCTTGCTCGAGCTCCGCCGTCCGCGCGCGTTCGCGGCGGTACACCTCGTTGATGTCGCGCGCGAAGGCGAGAAGCTGCTCGCGCAGACGGTGCTCTTCCACCGGATCGGTCGACCCGGTGGCGATCTCCTGGCTCATCGCAGTGCTCCGTTGAGGGTCGTCAGTAACTCGAGAGGGCTGAACGGTTTCGTGAAGTACATGTCCGCACCGCACTTCATCCCGCGGCGACGATCCTCGGGCGCGTCCTTCGCCGTCAGCATCACGATGAGCGCGGCCTTGAGCTTCGGATCGCCCTTGATCCGCTCGGCGACCTCGAAGCCGTCCATCCCCGGCATCATCACATCGAGCAGCACGACGTCGGGCGGACGTTGTTCGGCGAGCCGGAGGGCTTCCTCACCGGAACCAGCTTCCTCCAGCTCGTACGAGCCGTCCTCCAGAACCGCGCGCACGACATCACGGATCAAGGGATCGTCGTCCACGATCATCACCCGGGTCCTGTGCGAGGATCCGCGGGCCGCGGAGATTGCCATGGGGATATCTATGCAACCGGACGCGCTAGACCGTCCATAGTCATTCCGGAGGAGATCCGAAGTACGTACCGGCTAGGAACCGGTGACCCTGGAATTCGCCGGGGTCTGGAACGGTTCGCCCGGGATGCGCGGGCTACGTACGCGGAGCGAGGCGACGACCGAGCTCTTCGATGAGCCTGTCGAGCACGACTTGGATGGAGTGCCGTGCCGCAGAAACCTCACTCTCGGTCGCCTCGAGCGTGTCGATGATCGACCGAAGTTCTTCATCGGGCAGCTCGGGCAAACGCGCCAGCGTGTCATCGTTGACGAGTTTCTCGACTCGGCGTCGGGGCGTCTCGTACATGGCCGGCGCTTCCAGCTTCGGGAAGGATCCGCGATGGCTCGCCGGCCCGTGGCCGGCGAGGATCTCCGGGAGGCGGTCGACCAAGGATCCCGAAGGGCCGCCGTCCGCCCTCCGGGCTTGCTCGGCCCCCAGGATCGAGAGCCGGCTGTGGATCAGGCTCCGTTCGTAGGAGAGGACGCCTTCCTCTTCCTCGCACTCCTCGCGCATGGCGCGGAGGCGCTCCTCGTCGAGGCCGTCGAGGCCCTCCAGATACGAGGGGTCGAGGATCCGGTCGGACCGGCGGTTCCCGTTCTGCATCGCCATCATGCTAGGCCCCTCCTCGCGCGGACGCCATCTCCATGGGAATCCGAGAGCGGTCGAAGCCGGACAATCTTCGTGATCAGCGATGCGCGTCGAGCCAGTCGACGACGTCGCCGAGCACTTCGTCGCGCTCGGGTTCGTTGAAGACCTCGTGGAACAGCCCGTCGTAGATCTTCAATCTCTTGTCGTCGCTCGCAAGGACATCGAGCAGATCCTGCGAGCCGGATGCGTCGGCGATCGGATCGTCGCCGCCGTGGACGAGCAGCGCGGGCACGTTGACGACGCCCGCCGCGGCGTAAGCGCGCTGCGAGACGAGCATGACGGCCGCGGTGCACTCCGGCGGAACGTTCGCGTTGAAGACGAGTGGGTCTTCGGCGTAGGCGCGCACCACCTCGGGGTCGCGGGATACGGTCTCCGGGGGGATGCCGGGGGCCTCGGGGTCGGCCAGCGAATCGAGCGTCGCTTGCCCCGGCGAGATCGGACACGCGGACAGCACGACACCGCGGATGCCACCCTGGTTCCGCTCGCCGAGATACGCGAGTGCCGGAAGCGTCCCCATGGAGTGAGCCAATAGGAACAGCGGGCCGTCTCCGGTCGCCAACGAGATCCCTGCCTCGACGTCGTCGAGCCATTCGTCCGGCGAGCCGATCTTGCCGGGGAAGCCCTCGGCTTCGCCGTGGCCGCGAAGGTCGATGGCGTGCGACACGTACCCGGCGTCGGCGAGCTTCTGCTGCACGTACGCGTACCGGCCGCGATGCTCGGCGAGGCCGTGCACGATGAGGACGGTGCCGGCCGCTTTGCCGTCGGGCTGCTTCGTCGTGACCGGGGGGATCATGCTCACTCCTGACAGACGCAGAACTCGTTGCCTTCGGGATCGGCCATCGTGATCCAGGTCATGCCGAACTGGCCGGCCGGCGCGTCGCCGAGGCGCTCGGCACCCAGGGCCTCCAGCTCCTTCGCCTTCGCTTCGATGTCGGAGGCGATGATGTCGATGTGCATGCGGTTCTTTCCGGCCTTCCGTTCCGGAACGCGCTGGAGGAGGAGGACCTCACCGTCGTTGGGTCCTTTGAGCATCCCCCACTGCTCGGCGTAACCGGAGACCGTGTAGCCGAGGGCCTTCGACCAGAACTCACCGAGCTTTTCCGGGTCGGCGCAGTCGAGGACGATGTGGATGGTCATAGGCCGTAGGTCTTCGAGATGATCTCTTTCATGATCTCGGTCGTGCCGCCGCCGATCGGGCCGAGGCGCGAGTCGCGCCACGCGCGTTGGATCGGGAACTCCATCATGTAGCCGTATCCGCCGTGGATCTGGAGCACCTCGTCGGCAACCTTCCAGTCCAGTTCGCAGGCGAGCCACTTCGCCATCGACACTTCGCGCAATGCGTCCTCGCCGGCCATCATCTTGCGGAGCGCGTGGTAGGTCAGGCAGCGCGCGGCATGGATCTCGGTCTCGAGGTCGGCGAACCGATGGCGCCACACCTGGAACTTGGCGATCGGACGGCCGAACGCCTTGCGCTCCTTGCCGTACTCGATGCCGAGCTCGAGCGTCTTCTCCGCGGCGGCGACGGCGCCGAGCGCCATGACGACCCGCTCCCACTGGAAGTTCTTCATGATGTAGACGAAGCCCTGGCCCTCCTCGCCGAGCAGGTTTTCCGCGGGGACGCGGCAGTCGTCGAAGAAGAGCTCGCCGGTGTGCGAGGTCCACCATCCGACGGTCTGCATGCGGTTGGTTCGGAAGCCGGGCGTGTCCTTGTCGACGACGATCAGCGAGATCCCGGAGTATCCCTCGCCGCCGGTCCGGACGGCGACGACCACGTAGTCGGCCTTGGACCCGTTGGTTATGAACGCTTTCTGGCCGTTCAGGATGTACGAGTCGCCGTCCTTGACGGCGCGCGTGACGATCGACGCGACGTCCGATCCGGCGCCGGGCTCGGTCACCGCCAGCGCGGAGATCAGCTCGCCGCGGATCGAGGGGACCAGCCATTCCTTACGCTGATCGTTGTTCCCGAACCGGTAGACGTAGTAGGACCCGAGGTCCTTGTGCGCGCCGAGACCGGCCGCTACCCCGCCGGCGCCGCACAGCGTGAATTCCTCGGTCACAACGGCGTCGGCGATCAGGTCGGGCCCGGAGCCGCCGTACTCCTCCTCGTACTTGAGGCCGAAGAGTCCGAGCTCCCCGACGCGCTCGTAGAGCGAGCGCGGGAAGTCGCGCTGCGCCTCCCACTCCTCGACGTTGGGCCGGATCTCGCGGCCGACGAAGTCGCGCACGGAAGCCCGGAGCGCGTCGTGCTCCTCCGTGAACAACTCGTAGCGCGTGTCGGCCATCAGAGTCCTCGCATCTTGGCCAGGATCTCGCGCATGACCTCGTCTGCGCCGCCGCCGATCCGGATCAGTCGCGAGTCGCGCCAGGCGCGCTGGATCGGCACGTCCATCAGGTACGCCGCGCCGCCGAAGATCTGCATCGCGCTGTTCGTGACGCGGTTGATGACCAGACCCGTGTAGAGCTTGCACATCGTGGTCTCTTTGACCGGGTACTCGCCCTTGTTGAACTTCCAGACCGCATCGTAGACCAGCGCGCGAGCTGCCTCGATCTCGGTCGCCATCTCAGCGAGGCGGTGGGCGATCACCTGGTTCGCTCCGATCGGGCGACCGAACGCGTGGCGCTCCTTCGCGTACTGGATGCACCGTTCCAGCAACAGCTGCGAGCCGGCCACCGCTCCGGCCGCGGCGACGAGACGCTCGCCCTGCAGCTCCCACATGATCTGGTAGAAGCCCTTCCCCTCCTCGCCGAGCAGCGCGTCGGCCGGAAGGCGCATGTCCTCCATCACGATCTCGGCGGTGTCGGACGAGTGCATGCCGAGCTTGTCGAGCCGGCGTGTCACCTGCCAACCCGGCGTGTCCGTCGGAACGAGGAAGAGGCTGAAGCCGTGGTAGCCGCTCGGCTTGTCGGTTCGCGCGACGAGCGTGCAGAAGTGCGCGCGACATCCGTTCGTGATGAAGATCTTGAGGCCGTTGACGACCCAGTCGGAGCCGTCGCGAACCGCGGTCGTCTCGATGTTGGCGACGTCCGATCCCGCGTTCGGCTCGGTGATGCCGAGACAGGCGATCTTCGTTCCCTTGATCGCCGGAACCAGCCACTCCTGCTTCTGTTTCTCGGTCCCGAACTTCAAGACCGGCGGCGTCGCCATGTCGGTCTGCACGGCCACCGCCATCCCCACGCCGCCGGAGCCGCAGCGCGCCATCTCTTCCTTCAGCACGAGGCTCGAGATGTGATCCCCGCCCGAACCGCCGTACTCCTCGGGGTAGGAAAGGCCCAGTAGGCCCGCGTCGCCCATCTTGGTGAAGACCCAGTCGGGGAAGTTGCCTTCGCGCTCCCATTCCTCTGCGTGAGGCTGGAGCTCGCGCTCGACGAAAGATCGGATGGTAGCGCGGAGCGCGTCATGCTCCGGGGTGAAGAATGAGGAGACGATCGTGGGTGCCGCGGCAGGCATTTCCGCGGATGATAGAACGCCGGGCGGGGGTTAGCGAACCTGGCCGAACTGCGTCTCGGTCGAAGCGGAGATCTCGTACGTTCCGTCTCCATCGATCTGCATCGAGAAGCTCCCGTCCGTGCCTTGCCCGGCAGTAACGACGACACGATCCGAAGCGCCGAAGAGGATCGGGGACGAGACCGCGCCTGATCCGCTTCGCCAGGCGACGGCTGTCGCCCCACCCATCTGCGCCGGGCAATCGGTCAAGTTACGGATCGCGACGTCGGCGATGAGCTTGCCGGCGGAGATCTCCGGCCGTCCGATCGTGAACGACGCTGCGGGGTGCTCCTTCGGCGAGCCGGGCTCGATCTTGGACGCCGGCGCGAGTACGGCGGTCACCCGGCCACCCGACACCGTGACGGTCAACGGTGCGTTCTCAGCGGTCAGGCGGCGAGCCCCGCTCACGTCCGTTCCGTCGGCAGTCCGGCACCGCGTTACCTTGCTGCCGAGCACCGCACTCCCCCCGTCGTTCCGGGTGAGGAAGAAACCGAGCCCGATCGCGGCGATCGCGGCCAGAAAGATCCCCGCGACGACCCGGCGCCGCGATGTCATCGTCGTCCGCATCCGCTCAGTCTCCTCGACACGTCGCGTGGGTCAAGCATCCGCAATCCGTGAACGCCCATTGGATAACGAATGAGCCGGGCAAGCACAACGGGCTGCGACCGACGCATTCTTCTCGTATTGCGCAGAATTGACGCTCCATCCCAAGCGCGTATCGTCGGCCACAGCCCTCGAGCCACCCGCAGAGCTTGAACGAATCCCCGTCCCCACACGGGAGGAAGGCGGCGGCCGGGACGGTCGCCGCCTTCCGGTCTTTCGTCAGATCGCAGTGACGGTCGCCGCCACGCCGTCCGCGTCCACGTCGTCGCCCGGCTCGACCTCGGATCGAAGGAGCGCGATCGCGGCGCTGCCTCCGTCCGGGAGCGGTGCGGCGCTCGAGATCGCACCGGCGACCCCGGCGTCCGTGCGAACCTCGGCTCCCTCACGCAACGCGCCGGCCGCGCGCAATCCTCGGAGCACGCGGCGGACCCCGCCGAGGTTGCGCACTCGCGCGACCGACTCCTGACCGGGGTAGCAGCCCTTGTCCGACGCGACCGCGTGATCGAGCAGAGGCGTCTCGTTGACCAACACCTCCTCGCTCACGTCGCGCCCGAAGCGCGGACGGCCGGCCTCGACGCGAGCGACGTCGAGCTCCTCGAGGGATGCAGCGGGAGCGTCTACGGCCGGCGGCTCGCCGAACAGATCGACGCCGGGCACACCCCACACCACCCGAACGACGAGGAAGCCGTCGCGCTCGACGAACATCGCCTCTCCGCGGTGGGGAACCGGGATCCCGGCGGCGGCGAGCGCCTCGTCGGCGAGCGGGCCTCGCAAGGCGGCGACCGGCACGTCGATCGGCTCGAGCTCGCAACCGGCGAGGCCCGCGTGGCGGCCGATCCGCTCCTCGATGCCCGCGCGCGCCTCGGGCTCTGCGTCGAGCAGGATCGCGCCGCCCAGCATCGGAAGCACGCGCACCTCCGCAGAGATGCGGCCCTTGGGCGAGAGCGCGACGGCCAGCGCACCCCGGCCGGGCACGAGCCCGGCGACCTCCTGCGCCAGCACGTCCTGCAAGTACGCGAGCGGACGCTCCCCCGTCAGCCGGAAAACGGCGCGCGGGAGCGGCCGCACCAGGGCGGCGGCGGAGCGGAGCGCGACGGCGCCTGCGGTCATTTCTCCCACTGTAACGCCGCCCGGTAGAGTCACCTTCCCGAGGAGGTACCCCCATGCCGATGGTTCGATCCGGAGACGCCGATATCGCCTACGACCTCACCGGTCAGGGCGACCCGCTGCTGATGATCATGGGGTTCCTGTCGGACGCCCGGATGTGGATCCTCCAGACGGCCGCGTTCGCTCCCCACTACACCTGCATCACGTTCGACAACCGCGGGGTCGGCCGGTCGTCGAGTCCGCCCGGTCCGTACACGATGGAGCAGATGGCGACCGACGCGATCGCCGTGCTCGACGACGCGGGGATCGAGCGCGCGCACGTGCTCGGGATCTCGATGGGCGGCGCGATCGCGCAGCACGTCGCGCTCAAGGTGCCGGAGCGGATCCGCTCGCTGACGCTGGCCGCGACCTGGTGTCATCCGAACCAGTGGCTCGAGCGGCTCGGCGAGATGGGCCACATGGCCACCGAGTTCGATCGCGAGGCGTTCGCGCGGTCCGTGCTGCTGTGGCTGTTCACCCCGAACATGATCATCAACCAGCCCGACGTGGTCGCGACGATCGAGCAGCTGATCCTCGCGGAGCCGCCCCCGCCGGACACGTTCGCCAACCAGATCGCGGCCGTTCACGCCCACGACACGCGCGAGCAGCTCGCACAAGTCGAAGCGCCGACGCTCGTGATGGGCGCGCGGCGGGACTTCATGGTTCCGCCAGAACTTGCCGAGATCGTGCACAAGTCGATCCCCGGATCGCGGCTCGAGATGCTCGACGGCGGTCACGCGTTCTCCGCCGAGAACGCGCAGGAGTTCAACCGCGTGATCCTGGAGTTCCTGCGAGCCAACTGACGCATCGATGACGACGAAGACGCAGAGCAAGAAGGAGCCCGAAGGTCTCGCGTTCGTCGAGCCGCACAAGAAACAGGGCCTGACGTTCATGGTGCTGCCGACGAACGAGATGCAGGTTATCTCCCATCAGCGCAAGCCCAGCGACACGCACGTTAAGCGTGTCGTGGCATCGATCGAGCGCATCGGCTTCCTCGCCCCGGTGGTCGTCGTGCCGCCGGCCGACGCCGGTGATCCCTACCTGATCGTGGACGGCCAGCACCGGTTCCTCGCCGCGCAGGCGCTCGGCATGAAGGAGATGCCGGCGGTCGTGGTTCCGTTCGAGGTCGCCCGGAAGATGCTCGGCCTCAACGTGGAGAAGGAACCGAACATCCGCGAGCGCTCGTCTGTCGCGCTCTCCATCTACCGAGAGATGGTCGAGGCCGAGCCCGACCTGCCGGAGGACGACGGCCAGATCCTCGATTCGATCGAGCAGGCGCACTACGTGACGCTCGGCATCGCGTACGAGAGGTCGGGACGGCTGGCGGGCAGCTCCTTCGAGCCGATCTTGAAGAAGTGCGACGGCTTCCAGGAACGACCCCTAGCGGAAACGCTCCCGTTGCGCGAAGAGCGCGCGGCCAAGGTGCTCGCGGCCGACGCGGCGGTGAAGGAGGTCGCGAACAAGCTCAAGGAGATCGGCGCCTGGCACCAGTTCGTCGGTGCACAGATCATCTCGTACGCGAACCCGCTGAAACGCACGCGGAAGCAGGCGTCGTTCGACGAGACGTTCGAGAAGATGCTCGCGAAGCTCGAAGAACTGAAGGACCATCCCGAGAAGGCGCTGCGCGCCGGGGGCGACTAACCGGCCTTTCCCAGGCGGTGCTTCTCGGAAGCGTCTGACACGTCTGACATGTCTGACACTTCTGGGAACGCGCCTCGCCGACTCGGGATGAACGGGCAGAGCTTTCGGGACTAGAGCGAAGCTACGGCGATGCCGCCGGCGTCGCGGATCGCCTTTTCGGACGCGGTTGGGATCTCGGCGATCGACGAGTAGGACAGAGCATCGGGGTCGACGTCGAGCGCTGCTGCGTCGCTCGACCCGAGGTTCTCCAGGACTGCCTTTGAGGCGAGGATCTGTCCGTCCCTCGCCGTCTCCTGGATGCGAGCACATTCGTTGACCGCGTCACCGAGCGCCGTGACCTCGAGGCGTCCATCGGTCACCAGTTGACCCATGTACAGAGAGCTGCCCCAGTGAATTCCAACGTTCATCGGACAGCCCTTGGCCGAGATCAGGCCGTTCGTCTCCCCTTCGAATCCTGCTGCCACGTCTTGAACAACCTTCCGGATCTCGCGGGCAGCCCCGATCGCCGCTCGTGCGCTCGATGACGGAGAGCCGAGATCATCCGTTAGGAAGAATGATGTCGCCCCGTCTCCCGCATGTCGTCCCACGACCCCTTGATGGTCGATGACGACCCGGTCGATCGCCGTGACGAGTGCCCTCACCAGACTGAAATACACGGCACTCGGGAGGCGGCGCGACAATACGCCCGACGATTGCAGGTCCGCGAACAAGATCGCAGCCGAATGCCGGCCGGGCTTCGTCAAGCGCGCCATTCGTTCGAGGGCCGCTTCGTCGCCGCGCGCAAGGAAAGAGACGAGCCGAAACGGCAGCGGCGCGAAGAAGACGGCTGCCGCCCCGATGAAGCGACCCTCTCTGTCGTGGATCTCCGCCGTCAGTCCAGTCGTATTTACTGGGGCCATCCCCTCGCCCGGCGTGAACTTGACCGACGTCATCCACAACGGATCCTGCCGCTCGGCCACTTGATCGACGATGGCTGCAGCCTCCGCGCCGAGCATCGACGTCAGGATGTTCCGCATCCCTTCCCGCCCTCCCGGAGTGTGGTCGATCAACATGGGAAGAAGGTCGAGACCGCTGCGCTGAACGCTCCTCTGGGATGACTTGGCCAGGAACTCTTTGCTCAGGCTGAACTCTGCGTAGTGCAGCCCATGCCAACCCTCGACGACGCCTTCGCCGAACAGCCGTTCGAACTCCGAAGAGAACCAGGCCATCCGCATGTCTTGGTCGGCGATAATGGCCGCCATCCTGACTCGCTCGAGCTGACCGGCGACTGCCGCAAGTATGGGATGACTCGGGAGACCGGACGACACGACCGCTACTCCCCGAGCAGGGTCCTCGCGATGATCAGCTTCTGGATCTCGCTGGTCCCGCCGCCGATCGACGCGAGCTTCGCGTCGCGGATCGAGCGCTCGACGGGGAATTCCTTGAGGTAGCCGTAGCCGCCGAAGATCTGCACCGCCTCGAGCGCGTTCTGCATCGAGACCTCGGCGACGTGATACTTCGCGATCGAGGCTTCCTGCTGGTGCGGCAGGCCTTCCTGCTTGAGCCAGGCCGCGTGGTAGAGCACCCATCGAGCCGTGTTGATATTGACCCGCATCCGGGCGAGCTTGTCCTGGATCATCTCGAAGGAGCCGATCGGCTGACCGAAGGCCGTGCGCTGCTTCACGTACTCGATGCAGCCCCGAAGCTGAGCCTCCATCCCGCCGATCCCCGAGGCGATCATGGTGCACCGCTCCCAGTCGAAGCACTCGAAGCCGACCTTCCACAGCGCCGATCCCTCGGGCCCGAGCATGCTCGAGTGCGGCACGACCATGTCTCGGAAATAGAGCTCCGACGTCGGCGAGGAACGATTGCCCATCTTGTCGAGGTGCTTGCCGATCTCGAGCCCCGGGGTGTCCTTGCGCACGATGAAGCACGACATCCGCTGACCCGACGCGGCCTCGGGGTCGGTCACCGCGACGACGTTGATGATCTCGGCCGTCGGACCGTTGGTGATGAACGTCTTCGATCCGTTGAGCACCCAGTTATCGCCGTCGCGCACCGCCCGGGTCTTGATCCCGGCCGCGTCCGAGCCGGCTTCGGGCTCGGTGATCGCGAACGCGCCGATCCACTCACCGCTGCAGAGCTTCGGGAGGTACTCGCGTTTCTGCTCCTCGGTGCCGTGGAGCCAGATCGGCACCGCGCCGATACAGATATGCGCGCCTAGCGAGAGGAGCAGCCCCGAGTCACGCCCGCCTTCCTCCAGCGCCTCGATCGCGAGGTTGGTCGTGATGATGTCGGCGCCCGAACCGCCGTACTCCTCGGGGATCGGCAGGCCGCACAGACCGAACTCGCCGCACGCCCGCCACACGTCCATGTCGAAGCGGCCCTCGCGATCGCGCTCGTCCGCGCCCGGCGCCACGACCTTCTCGGCGAATTCCTGGACGGACTTCCGGAACGCGAGCTGCTCCTCGGAGAACGCGAAGGAAAGGCTCATGATCTCTTCTTCTTCTCACGAGGGAGGCCGATCAGCCGCTGCGAAAGGACCTTCAGGCCGCGCGGCTCGACGATACGCGCGACGACGACGAGCCCGATCACGCCGGAGAGTCCGAGCATGAAAAGGAGAAGGATGATGAACGAGATCTCGATCGTCACGGCGCGGCTACACTACCAAAAGCCGTCCCAAGGAGACCCCATGGCCAGCAAGTTCGTCGTTCGGTTAACGCACGGTTCCGGCGAGCCCGAGCCGGTGGGACAGGCGCTCACGATCGCATCCACGGCGTTGGTTTCCGGCGTCGCCGTCGAGCTATGGCTCATGGGTGACGGCGTGGAGCTGGCGCGCCCCGGCGCCATCGAGGAGTTGAAGCTCGCGCACTCACCCCCGCTGATCGATCTGTGGGAAGCCGTACGAGAGGGCACGCCGATCTACGCGTGCACCCAGTGTCTGATGCGCCGAGGCATGGACGTCGAGGACCTGCGGCAGGGCGTTACGCAGGCGGGCGCGCCGGCGTTCGTTGCTTCGCTCGCCGAGGACGGCGCGACCTGCCTCGACTTCTGAGCTGCGGACGTTCGGCATCCACCATCGTCGGGTGCGGCCGCCCGGCCCAGTCGGGGCCGAGCAGCGCGCCGCGCAACGCTTCCTCGCTCACGACGCCGCTCGCCCGCCAGATCACGTGCAGCTGCGGGTCGGTGACGAACACGGTCGGCACGCGCCGAACTCGGTAGCGATCGGCGAGGTCGAGCCGCTGCCCCGCATCGATCGAGACGACGCGAACGTCGGGCAGCTCGCCGGCCAGCTTATGGAGACGTCCTTCGACGATCCGGCACGGCGCGCAATTCTCACCGGAGAACTCGACGAGCACCGCGGCCGGACGCTCCTTTGCGCCGATCCCGACGTCGGCCGGCTCGAAGAACCCGTCCGCCGCGATCATCCGGCCTTCGCGGCTGCGCCACCACATCGCGAACGCGCCGCACGCGGCCAGGACGCCCGCGATGACGAGGAGCCGTGTGATCACGCGGCACCTTTCGCGGAGAGTCGCTTCCCGAACAGATACATCTCGCAGCCGACGCAGATCCCGGTCACCGCGAGCAGCGTCTGCAACGCCGCGACGATCAGCCCGAACGTCCACCCCATCGCAGGGTTGTCCAGGATGTAGAACCCGATCGAGCCGAGCGCGAGCATCGCGAAACCCATGACCTGCGCGAAGCGCGGCGGAGGCTCCTCTTCCGGGATCACGGGGATGTCCAGCTTGAAGGTACGCTTGGCGAAGCGGTATGCGGCGCCGAGCGGCGAGTAGCGGAGCCCGAAGAAGACGCCGATCGCCAAAGCGCCGCCGATGAGCGGGACCATCCACGATAGGTCGAGCGCGTATCCGATCAGGAGCGCGACCGCCGAGATCCCTGCGCCCCAGCGATGCGCGTTGCGATCGATCATCCGCGAGGCCATCTCAGACCTTTCCCTCGACCTGCAGACGCACGACCTCGCGGCACGCATCGTCGCCCCACGCGACGCTCGTCACCTGCTCGACGAACGTGTCTGCCCCCAGCGCCTGCATGATCCCTTCCTTCAGCGCCTTGTCGAGCGAGCACGCGAGCTCGGGGTGGCCCGAGGCGATGCCGCGGAACGGGCAGTCGTGGTCTTCGAGCTCGACCCAGCCTTCGCCGCGGCCGGCGATCCGCGTGGCGCCCGACACCTCGGACAGCGCACGGACGAGCGAGATCACCTGCTCCTCGAACGTCGGATGCTCGGAGCTCGGGCGGTGGCGGCGGCCCAGACGCTGGCCGGTCTCGAACGCGACCTTGCGCGCCGGCTCGGACACGAAACCGGTCTGCTCGATCAGCGTCGCGAGCATGTCGGCGACGAGCGTCGTTCCGTGCTCGAGGTGGGCCGGCGCCGTCTCGTAGAGCTTCGCCGGACGTCCGCCGGCCGGAAGCCGACGCCACTTCACGGTCGCGAGCCCCGCGTCCACGAGCACATCGAGATGCCCGCGCGCGACGTTCGGATGGAGCCCGGCGCGAGCAGCGACCTCCTTGGCGGTGAGCGGCCCCTCGGCGCGGATCAGGTCCAGGATCGACGCGCGCGTCGGTGCCGCGAGGGCCTTCGCGACCTTTGAATCCCGTTCCCCTGTCAGTGACGCCAACTATCTTCCCCCTGTTCAGGGTGGGTTTGCACTATTGCAATGATATAAATGCTCGCGGGCTCGGTCAACAACTCGGATCCGGGCGGCTAACGAACCTTCAAGATGAAGGTGTCGAAGTTCGCGACCAGCCTCAGCTCCCCCTCGTTCACGACCACCTCGCTCGGCACGATCCCGGCGGGGAGCTTCGGGATCTCGACCGAGAACGTCGTCTCGCCGCGCGCGCGCGCCCGGAACGCCTGCGGGACCGGCTTACCGTCCATCGTGAAGCTCGTGGGTTTGAAGGTGAGCACGCGCCCTCCGAGGGCCAGGGTCCCGGTCGCACCGAAACGACGACGGGTTCCGCCGACGACCTCGTCGGCCGTCACGGCCACGGTCCCGTCCGCGCGGAGTGCCACGGTGACGTCCTTCTTCTCGCTTTCGATGAAGGCGTTGATCGAACCCTCGGTGATGCGCGCGAACCCGGTGCCGCTCTCCACCGTGAGATCGAACTTGTTCTGGCGCACAAGCACATCGACCGATGCCTCCACGCCCTCCATGTCCATCGACAGCTCCGCGATCTCGAGCCCTTCGATAACGACGGTGTGAGCCTCGACGGTGATCCGAGGGATGCGACCCTGGATGACGCGAAGGATGATCGGGAACGCTTCGATCTGGACCGACGGCCGCTCCCGCAGTCCGAGGGTCGAGCGCATCCCGTTGGACAGCTGCGATTCGGCGAACGACTCGATCACGGCACTGCCGCCGAGGAACAACAGGAGGGGTATCGCAAGCAAGAAGACGATCCGCCGGATGATGAACATCTAAACGGCCACAGCTCGATAGGCGTAGAAGAACAGCGGCGCGGTGAAGAGAAGGCTGTCGAGGCGGTCGAGCGCCCCGCCGTGCTGCGGGATGACGCGGCCCGTGTCCTTGACGCCGAAGTCACGCTTGAGCATCGACTCGAACAGGTCGCCGAGCGGCGCGGTCAGCACGACCAGCGCCGCGAGCACCAGCCCTCGCCCAACAGTGATCGGCGGATCGAACCCGATCCCCGTGAGCAGCCCCACGACCAACGTCACCGATGCCCCACCGAGCGCGCCTTCCCACGTCTTGCTCGGGCTGATCCGCGGTGCCAGCGGTCGCTTTCCGATCGCCTTTCCGACGGCCCACGATCCTACGTCGTTGAGAACCACCATCAGCCCGAAGGTGAGCGTGATGCGGAACCCGTCCGGCACGCTGCGCATCGCCATCATGTACGAGCCCATCACTCCGACGTAGATCACGACGAACACCGAGCTCGCGATGCTGATGACGGCGCCGTCCCGATCCCGCCGCATCAGCACGGCGGCCGCGGTGAGCACGACCGTTGCCGCGACGACCAGCGGGAGATCCTCGGGCGCTGCCGGGCCTTGCCGGTACGCGACGATGTACGCGGCGGCAACGCCGGCGAGCCCGACGAGCGGCACCGGACGCGCGCCGCGCGAGCGCGCGAGCCGGAAGAGCTCGCCCCCGGCGATGAGCGCGAGGACGAGGAGGAGGATCAAGAGCGTGAACCGGCTGTAGAACAGACAGGCCAGCGCGATGCCGCCGAGTGCGACACCCACGAGGACCTTCGACTGAACGTCCGTCCGCTCCACGGCGCGCAAGTCTACCGACGCGCCGCTTGGGGGCCCGTCCGAGCTCAACTCGCGTGCGCCCGGCGCGAAGGCCACCAGTTGTGGCGCCCGAGGATCACTGCGATCGACGGGACGAGCAGGCTCCGGACGACGAACGTGTCCAGGAGGATCCCGACCGTGACGGCGAAGCCGTACTGCTGGAGGCTCCGCAGCGGCGCCAGCATCAGTGCCCCGAACGTTCCGGCGAGGATCAACCCGGCCGAGGTGATGACGTGGCCGGTGAGCGCGAGCCCGCGCGCCGTCGCGTCGGCGGTGGTGTGGACGCGCGCCTCCTCGCGGATCCGGCTCATCAGGAAGATGTTGTAGTCGGCGCCTAGCGCGACGAGCATCACGAACAGGAAGGGCGGCAACCACCACGCGACGCCGGGCTGCCCGGCGATGATCTGGAACACGAACGTCGTGAGCCCGAGCGTCGCCAGCAACGACAACAACACGGTGAAGATCAAGTACGCCGGCGCGACCAAGCTGCGGAGCAGGATCGCGAGCACGATGAAGATCCCGACGAGCACCGCGACGATGATCGTTTTGAGATCCGCCGACGACAGCTGACGGATGTCGTCGAAGAACGCCGCCGAGCCGGTGGCGAGGAGCTCGGCGTCCTCGAGCGGCGTCTCGTTCAACGCGAAGCGACCCTGCTCCCGCAAGATCGTGACGGCGTCGAGCGATTCCGCCGCGTACGGCTCGCGGTCGAGCGTGACGAGCAGCCGGGTCTGACGCTCGTCGGAGGTGATGAAGAACGCGAGCTGCTCGCGGAGGCCGGGGATCGACTCGACGAGCGCGGGCGTCAGTCCGAGGTTCCCGGCGGTCAGGATGTCGCCGATCCCGGAGGATCGAACGCGTGCAGCGCCTTCGGCGAGCCCCGCCCTGAGCTGCGCCAGCCCGGGCAGGATCTCATCGAGGCCTTCGATCATCCGGCGCGCGCCGTCGACGGTCGCATCGACGGCCGTCGCGCCGTCCTGCAGTCCGAGCCCGAGCTTCGCGAGGCCGGCGTCCATCTGCACCAGGCCGTCGTCGAGCTGCCCGAGACCGTCGATCGCCTTCGTCAGGCCGTCCGAGATCGTGCGGAGGAGTCCCTCCATGCCCCCGGCGTCCGCGTACTCCTTGGTTTCGGGGTCTTGCCGCGCATAGTCGCCGTCGAACTGTTTTCCGGTCAGCCGTCCGTACGCCTCGATCACCTTCGGATCGATCCTGCTGGTCGGCAGGGCAGCGCGCAGCGCCGCCGCGGCTCCGGCCGCCTGGTCGGCGAGGTCGTTTTCCGCGCCGGGTTTGGAGAGCCCGTCGGCCGCTTCGCGCAGGCCCGACCGGAGGCCCGTGATCCCATCGCGCATCTGCCGGACGCCGCCGCGCAGGCGCGCGACGCCGGCGGCGCCTTCCTCGAGCCCGTCGGCGAGCCGCGGAAGCTCGTCACGCATGCGCACGAGCCCGGCGCGTATCTGCTCGAGGCCGCCGATCACTTGACCGACCCCGTCGGCGCCTTCCTGGAGGCGGTCGGGGAACTCCATCAGCTCCGAGACGCCGGCAGCCTCAAGCTGCTCCTCACTAAACACGCCGCCGGTGGGTTGCGTGAGCGATCGGACGATCGCGACTCCGGGAACCTTGCCGATCGCGACCGTTACGTCGTTGATCGCGCGGAAGGCCTCAGGCGTCCACAGTGTCGAGTCGTGACGGAGCACGACGAACACGGGGCTGACCTGTCCGCGCTCGAAGTGTCCGGCGAGACGATCGTATCCGCGGATCGAGTCGGCGTCGGGCGGGAGTTCCGACAGCACGTTGTAGGTGACTTTGGCCTTCGTCGTCGCGAACGCCGGCGCGGCGAGCAACAGGAACGACACGATGAACACGCGCACCGGATGGTCGCGAACGAGCCGGGCGATGCGAGCCCACCTCATCGCGGCGCCTGAGCCTGCTCGGCGTAGGGCGGTGCGATGCCCAGCACCTCGGATAGCTGCTGCTCGTGCAGCGCGGCGGCATCGGCGAGGCGCTCGGGATGCGCCGGCCAGAAGAGCTTGCTGCCGAACGCGCTGACGAGCGCCGGCGTCAGCGTGAGCCCGGCGACGAGTGTGACGAGGACCGCGATGGCCATCGCCGGCCCGACCGTCCGGAACATGCCGAACTTGGCGACCCCCTGCGCCGAGAACCCGACGATCACGGTCCCCGCGCTCGACGCGATGACCGAGCCGACGACGGCCACGGTCGCCGCGAGCGTCGCGCGGTACTCGTGCGAGCGTCCGACCTCCTCCCGGAATCGAGAGATGAGGAACAAGCAGTAATCGGTGCCGGCGCCGAAGATGATCACCACCATGAACGTTTCGACGAGTGAGGACACCCGCATCCCCGCCTGTGCGAGCAGCGCGATGATTCCTTGCGAGACGAAGAGCGCGAGCGAGATGGTGATCAGCGGAACGACCGGCGTCACCGGCGATCGATACACCCAGAGCAAGATCAGGACCACCAGCCCGAGCGTGATGAACGTCGTGCGATCGATCGACTCCTGGATCGAATTGGACTGATCGGCCGCGACGCCCGCGTTCCCCGTCACGTGCACGGCGAGTCCGGCCGGATCGGTGTCCTTGATGTGCTTTCGGACCTCGACGACGGCATCGTTCGTCGGAGGCTCGAACGGGGGCGTCGAGAACGAAACGATCATGATCATGGTCGTCCCGTCCTTCGCGGTCAGCACGTCGGCCAGCTCGGGCCGCGTCCTCACCGACTGCGTCCCTTTGACGACGTCGGGCGCGGCGTCCGAACGCAACCAGGCTTCAAGCTCGGCCAGATAGGCGAGATCGCTTTCCGTCAGCTTCGGGACCCGCGATAACACGACCGCCGCCGAGTTGCCGAACTCGTCCTCGGGCCACCCGTCGACCAGCGCTTGCGCGGCGCGCACGCTCTCGGCGTCGGCGGTGAGGAAGGCGGTCTCGTCGTAGGTCGCGACGTCGCGGAGCGACGGCGCGACCGTCCTCACGACCCCGGCGAGCGCGATCCAGACGAGGATGATCCAGACGTAGCGTCGCGCCGCGAAGCGGCCGAGCCTATCGAACACGGGAAGCCTCCAAGGAGAGCGAGCGGGTCTGCCGCTTGATATCGCCTGGTGGTGCTCCTCGCAAACCGGGCGAAAGGCGCTCGGAACCGATACCTGCTCCCAGCGGTGTCAGACAAGACGACGTCAACTTGTCGGACACTCGTGCGGAGGAGCCGGGTGCCTGGTCAATCGGCCGGCGCGGACCCCGGATCGACGATGACACTCGGCGAGCGCTCGGTCGCCCTTCGCAGGAGGTCCTCGATCTCGGTGACGAGGCGCGCCGCGAACGGCTGGGTGAAGCCGTCCTCGGCGTGGCCGAACCGCTCGATCACGATCAGCCGCTTCGGTTCGGGCGCGCGTTGATGGAGGAGCTCGGCTTCGGCCACGGGGAAGAAGTGGTCGTCGGCTCCATGCACGATCAGGATCGGGGCCCGGATCTTCGCCACCGCGTCCATCGGCGGCTCGGGATCCCCCCACTTAAGATCGATGCGCGTGCCGAACAACCGCCGGACGACACGCCTGCCGAACGGGCTCGTGAAGATCCACGTCATGCGGCGCACGGCCTTGGTGTCGCTCGTCCCCCACCGGGACGGCGTCGATATCGCAACGACGGCGTCGGCGTCGCCCCCATCGACCACATCAGCAGCAGCGCGGATCACCGCGATGCCACCGAGCGACGCACCGACGGTCACGACGCGCGCAAAGCCGCGAGCCCGCGCGAACCCGACCGCGGCGTGGACGTCGAGCGACTCCAGCTCCCCACCGGTGCACCAGCCTTGCGATTGCCCATGCCCGCGAAGGTCGAACGCGAGGACGGGGAATCGCCGCGCCAGGCCCTCGACCAGGAGCCGGATCTTCGGCTTCGTGCGGTATCCGTTGAACCCGTGGACGAACACGACGCAGGTATCGCCGCCGGCTTCGGCGAGCAGGGACGCAGCCAGCCGGATGCCGTCTGAGGTGTCGAACCAGACCTGCGAATGCGGCGCCCGGAAGCCGCCGCGCACGCGCGAGCCACCGCCGAGCAGGCCGTGGGTTCGCCAGTGCTCGCGACGTGTCCGAGGACGGCCTTTCAACCGGAACCTCCTTGAGGGGGGAGCCGTCGTCTGCTACTTTGCGCACGAGTCGCCGGGGTCCGCAACCGGCGGCGACCCCAGGCAATGAAGCCCGGCTGCCTGGGGATCTTCCGTTTTCGGGCCCGTTTCAATCGGGGGCGACGTGGCGGATATCGAGATCCTGAGCGACCGGCCGGAGGACCTCGGCTGGCTGGTCGCCGCGCTCGAGCAGGGCGGACATCGGGTCGCGGTGGATGCGCTGACCGAGTCGCTCCGCGGCCCCGATCCCGATCTCCTGTTCGTCGACGCCGCGAAGGATCTCTCCCGAGGCCGGGACGCGTGTCGCGCCATCCACGGCTCGTCCCCTCGAGTGCACCAGCTCGCGATCGTCGCGCCGGACATGCTGGACGCGGTCGGCCCCGACTGGGGCGTCGGCTCCTTCGTCATCGACGGAGCCAACGTCGACGAGGTGCTCGCGCGGGTGCGGCTTGCGATCGGTGCCTCGATCACCGACGCGCCGGCGGCGATCCGCGTTGGCGAGCTGACGATCGACCCCGAGACCTACCAGGTGCGCCTGCGCGGCCGGCCGCTCGACCTCACCTTCAAGGAGTTCCAGCTCTTGCTGTACCTTTCCGAGCGGCCGGGTCGCGTGTTCTCGCGGTCGCGCTTGCTGCAGGAGGTGTGGGGGTACGATTTCTTCGGAGGCACGCGCACGGTGGACGTGCACGTCCGGCGCCTCCGCGCCAAGCTCGGAGCGGAGCACGAAGCCATGATCGCCACCATCCGTAACGTCGGCTACAAGCTCGAGGTCCCCCCGCGGGGGCGCTGACGCATGCTGGATCAGCAGTACGTCCTCCGAACGGTCGAGGAGCGCGACGTCCGCTTCATCCGACTGTGGTTCACCGACGTCCTCGGCTTCCTCAAGTCGTTCGCCATCACTCCGGCGGAGCTCGAGGCCGCGTTCGAGGAGGGGATGGGCTTCGACGGCTCGGCGATCGAAGGGTTCGCGCGCACCCAAGAGTCGGACATGCTGGCTCGGCCCGACCCCGCAACGTTCCAGATCCTGCCCTGGCGTCCGGGCGAGCAGGGCGTCGCGCGGATGTTCTGCGACGTGATGACACCCGACGGCGAGCCGTTCGCCGGGGATCCCCGGTACGTGCTTCGGCGCGCGCTCGCTCGCGCGCAAGAGATGGGGTTCACCTTCTACGTCGGACCGGAGCTCGAGTACTTCTATTTCCGGGACTCCGCCGGCACGGAGCCGCTCGATCAGGGCGGATACTTCGACCTGACACCGCTGGACATCGCCTCCGATCTGCGCAAGCGGACCGTCTTCTACCTTGAGTCGATGGGGATCTCGGTCGAGTCCGTCCATCACGAGGTCGCTCCCTCCCAGCACGAGATCGTCCTGCGCGACGCCGACGCACTTTCGATGGCGGACGGCGTGATGACCGCCCGGCTCGCGGTCAAGGAGGTCGCGCAGGAAGCGGGGCTCTACGCCACCTTCATGCCCAAGCCGATCCAAGGAGCGTTCGGATCGGGCATGCACACCCACATGGCGCTCTACGAAGGCGACCGCAACGCGTTCTTCGACCCCGACTCCGAGCACAACCTGTCCAAGGTCGCGCGGGCGTTCCTGGCCGGGATGCTCACCCACGCGCGGGAGATCACCGCGGTCTGCAACCAATGGGTGAACTCCTACAAGCGGCTCGTTCCCGGCTACGAGGCGCCGATCCACATCGGGTGGGCCCGGCGGAACCGCTCGGCGCTGCTGCGGATCCCGACGTCCATGGGCGGCACCGACATCAGGGTGGAGTTCCGCTCCCCCGACCCGGCCTGCAACCCGTACCTGGCTTTCGCCCTGATGCTTTCGGCCGGGCTCGACGGGATCGCACAGAATGCCGACCTGCCCGAGCCGGTGTCCGACAACATCTACGACATGACGCCGGCCGAGCGCGCCGCGGCCGGCATCGAAACGCTCCCCGAGGACCTCTCGGAGGCCATCCAGGCCATGGAGAAGAGCAAGCTGGTGCGCGACACCCTCGGCGACCACGTCTTCGAACACTTCATCCGCAACAAGCGCGGCGAGTGGGAGGCGTACAAAGCGTACGTCTCCCCGTTCGAGATCGAACGTTCGCTCCCCGTCCTCTAGGACGACACCGAACCACCCGTTCGGGCTAGGCATCTCCCAAAGGGAGGGACCCGTCGGCCCATCTTCGTGCGGGACGCTCGAGAAAAATCGGACCTCTGCCGACACTCCCAATACGTAGCCGTCCATCGATCAGCCGGGGTGTTGGGGATGCAGCAAGCAGTCAAACTTCGCAGCTACGCCCGGTTCGTAATTGTTGCCGGGCTCGTCATCGGGCTGGTCTCCTTCATCCCCTCAAAGGCGGAAGCCGCGACCTCCTCCACCGAAAAACAGATGGTCGCTCTGATCAACAAGGCTCGCGCTCAGGCCGGGAGGCCGGCATTGAAGATGTCGGGTCTTCTGTCTAAGAAGGCTCGCAAGCACAGCGCGAAGATGATGTCGAAGGACACGATCTTCCATAACTCGTCGCTCGCGAAGTCGATGAGGCGTATCAAGTGGAGGATCCTCGGCGAGAACGTGGGCATGGGTCCCACGATCACCGGGCTTCACAAGGCGTTCATGGACTCGCCCGGACACCGGGCCAATAACCTCGACAAGCGCTTCAAGAAGGTCGGGGTCGGGGTGACCTCGAAGAACGGTCGCCTCTGGGTGACGGTCATCTTCCTGCGCTAACGAGCGAGACTGCTACAGTCCCCGTTGTAGGGCCGCTAGCTCAACGGGTAGAGCACCGGGCTTTTAACCCGGCGGACCGGGTT
>JBBDRM010000129.1 GCA_040905475.1 Actinomycetota bacterium | reverse complement strand
GTGCCGATGCCCCGGCCGACGATCGGCGGCATCGCGTTCACCTCCGATGCCTCGTTCTACTACTTCTGCCTCGCGACGGCGGCCGTGCTGTTCCTCGTCGTCGGCAACCTGGGACGCGCGTCGACCGGCCGAACCCTGCGCGCCCTCCAGGAGCGCGAGGTCGCCGCCGAAGCGCTCGGCGTCAACGTGATCCGGTATCGCATCGGCGCCTTCGTGCTGTCCATCATGATCGCGTCCACCGCGGGGGCGCTGTTCGCCGCCGCGAAGGAGAGCATCACGCCGGACTCCTTCCGGCTGGACCTGTCCTTCCAGATCCTCGCGGCTGCGGTCATCGGCGGCCTCCGCTCACCCGCCGGCGCCGTCATCGGCGGAGGCCTCGCCGCGCTGCTGCCAGAAGTGGTGCGGCTGGGGCCGCTGCAGATCTTCGAAGGCGAACGGCTCTTCCTTCTGTTCGGCATCGGCATGATCCTCGTCCTCTGGCGGCTGCCGCACGGTCTCGCCGGTGCGATCGGCGGCCGTCGCGAGCGTCGGGGCGCATCGAGCGCGGACGGGTCGCCGCCGCCCATCGACGTCTCCCTCGCCGGGCTGGCCGCGTCGACCGGCGGCGACGGTGAGCTGGCCGGCGCGGACATCACGAGGCGGATCTACGCAACGCGCCTCGACCGGCACGAAGCCCGGCCGGTCTTACGCGTCGAAGGCATCCGCGTGCGGTTCGGCGGCGTGCTCGCACTCGACGGCTGCAGCATCTCGGTCCCCGAGGGTGAGATCTGCGCGCTCATCGGACCCAACGGAGCCGGCAAGAGCACCCTGTTCAATTGCATCGACGGTCTCGTAACGCCTGAGGAAGGGCAAGTCTACCTCGGCGGGCTCGACGTAACCGATCTGCCCACCCACCGGCGTGCCGCGCTCGGGCTGGGGCGCACCTTTCAGACGGTCGAGGTCTTCCGCAGCATGAGCGTCGTCGAGAACCTCATGGTCGCCGGCCACCTCACGCGCCGCGCCGGCCCGCTCCACGAGGCGTTCGCACTCCCCACCGCGGCGCGGAGCGAACGGGCGCTCGAGGCCCGCGCCACGGGCATCCTCGCGACGCTCGGCATGGAGTCGATCGCCGACCGCAGACCCGGCGACCTGCCGCTCGGGCTGCTCCGCGTTCTCGAGGTCGGCATGGCGCTGGTCGCTCGTCCGCGGCTCCTCCTCGTCGACGAGCCGAGCGCAGGGCTGGACGCGCAGGAAACCGAGGCGCTCGCGACGTTGCTCGCGCGGGTTCGCTCGACGTACGGGCTCGCCGTCCTTCTCGTCGAGCACGACATGTCGTTCGTCGGCCGGCTCGCCGAGCACGTGTACGTCCTCGACTTCGGCCACATCATCGCGCAGGGAACCGTGGATCAGATCCGCCGCGATCCGCTCGTGCTCGCGAAATACCTTGGCGAGGAGACGCTCCACGAGGAAGACGACCTCGCGCCCGCGGCGAGGGCAGGGGGCCTCCGTGCTCGACGTTGACGGGGTCGACGTCTTCTACGGGCGCGTACAGGCGTTGCGGGGTGTCTCGTTGACCGTGGGCGCCGGCGAGATGGTCGCGCTCTTCGGCGCCAACGGCGCCGGGAAGACGACGACGCTGCGCGCGATATCCGGGCTGGTTCCGGCGGTCGCCGGCCGGATCACGTTCGAGGGTCGTTCGATCGCGCATCTGAAGGCAGAGGAGACGGCGGCGCTCGGGATCGCCCACATCCCGGAGGGACGCGGGGTGTTCCCCCGGCTCAGCGTGTGGCAGAACCTCAAGATGGGAGCCTACCTTCGCCGCCCCACGGCCTCGGCGCTGGCGGCGGGGATCGACGAGGTGCTCGACATCTTCCCCGTCCTGAAGGAACGGCTGCGGCAGCCGGCCGGGACGATGTCCGGAGGGGAGCAGCAGATGCTCGCGATCGCCCGGGCCCTGATCTCGAAACCGAAGCTCCTGATGCTCGACGAGCCCTCCCACGGCCTCGCGCCTATCATCGTTAAGGAGGTATTCGTCCTTTTGGACCGACTTCGCACGAGCGGGATGGCTCTTCTCATCGTTGAGCAATATGCGTCGGCGGCGCTGGCGGTGGCCGGACGGGCGTACGTGCTCGAACGGGGCCGCGTCGTCCTGGCCGGCGACGCCGAGACGCTGCGGAAGGACCGGGCCGGTTTGGCCGGGGCGTACCTGGGCACCTAGAGAGGAGCAAAGAACGGCGATGATCTCGAGCGCACGGCGGAGAAGTGCCTTGGCGGCGCCGCTCTTCGCCTTCGTGGTGCTCGTCGGCGGGCCGGGGTTGGTTCGCGCGCCCGTCGCCGCGGCTCAGGAGATCAACGCCATCGTCGAAGGGACGGCGACCGGGGCCGCCGCCTACATCCCAGCGATGGTCAACCCGAACCTCGATCTCTGGCCGGCGTTCACCGGGCAGAGCATCGACAGCGAGTCCTCTCACGGGATCGCCGCCGGCCTTTGGCCCGGGGCGATCGGGGACGCCTTCATCCAGTTCTACTCCTTCGCCAAGGAAGCCCGCATCGCGCTCGGAGTCGCCGAGAGCCTCTGGCCGGCGGACCCACACGAAGACGACGCGGCGACGTCGGACTTCGGCGCCTTGTGCGAAGCCGGCCGCCGCGACTTCCTGATGCCGTCGCCCGCGCCGGTCGTCTCCTTCCCCGACCTGCTGCTCGACACATGCCAGCTCTTCTGGGGACAGTTCGGCGGCGACTACCCGCTCCGCTACGCGGAGGGCCGCACGGCGAGCAAGTTCCTCCAGTCGTCCGGGGTCGCCGACCTCGCGCGCACGATCGAGCTCCCGCTCGTACAGGATCAGACGCTTGTGGTCGGGGCCGCGCACTCCGAGTCCTCGATAAAGACCGAGCGCCGGGGGTCGCGCGACGTGGTGGTGGCCGAGGCGTCGAGCGTCCTGAAGGACGTTCGCATCGGCCAGTCCCTGCACATCCAGACGATCATCTTCCGAGCGATGTCGTCGTCGGACGGGACGATCAAGCAAGCGAAGACCGAGCGCGAGGTCCGCATCGTCGGCGCGACGTTGAACGGGAGCCCGGTCGAGATCGGCGAAGCCGGAGTCGGCCAACTGCAGCTCGTGAACGGCGTCGAGCAGTACCGGAGCATGAACGAAACCCTCGCGAAGCAGGGCCTCCAGGTGCGCCTCATCCCCGGGACGGAAGCGGTACACGAGGACGGCGCGAAGTCGGAGGCCGACGCCGGTGTGCTCGCCGTCGAGATCATCCAGCCTCCGCTCCGGGACTCCGTCGCCGACGCGAACCCGCCGCAGCCGGTCGCCGACGCCCTCCGGCCGGCGCTCGACCCGTCGTGCGTCGCGTTCAACGAGCTGTATCCGGATCCGGTGAACGACCCGCCGCCCGAGGTCGACCTCGGAGAGAACCCGCTCTACCGTCCCGAGCCTGAGGCGTTCCCCTGGAACCAGCTCCCACCGCGGCTCGACGCCGTGGGAGCGGTTCCTCCCGCGCTGCCGGTCTGCGCGCCCGCCGAGCTCAACCGCAACGTCGTCGTGGGCGCCTCGATCGGGCGTGCAGTGACGTCGGCGCGCATCGTTCCTCTTCCGCCCCTGCCTCCGCCGCCGCCCGCGATCCCCGCGATCCCCGACAGGACGATCACCGAGACGGTGAACATCCCGGGATCCGGCGGGGGCCCGATCCCGGGGGTCGCCGCCCCGCCGCCTGCCGCGCTGGGCCCGGTGCCTGTTTCCGAGCTCACCGGCGACGTGGCCGGCAGGGTCAAAGCCATCTACGGAGGTTTGATCTTGATCCTCGCCGTCGTCGTCGGCGGTCGCAGCGGCTTCCGAAGCCTCGTCCGCACATGAGGGAGAGCAGATGATCGACGAACACGGATCGCAGCCGGACCTCCATCCCGTCGAGCCGGCCGCATCACGACACGCCGACAAGACCCGGCGCGACGACATCCCGACCGGCGGCAGGTTGCTCCTCGGATGGGTGCTCGTCCTGGCGTCGGTCATCCTCCTGGCGCTCGGCTGGTTCGGGGTCAGCGGCAATCCCCAGGTCGCCGTCCAGCTCGCCTACCTCGCGAGCGGCGGGCTCGGCGGATTGCTCGCCGGGATCATCGGAAGCGCCTTGTTGCTGTCGAACGACATCCGCCGAGACCGCGAGCGCTTGGGCCGGGTCGAGGGCGCCGTTCTCGAGCTACGCGAGATGCTCGTCGCCCAGTCCGACGTGTTGCGAGACATGCGGGTCCATCCCAACGGATCCGATCCGGCACGCGCCGGCGAAGAAGCCGGCGAGCTCGAGCAGGCGCCGGATCTTTCCGGGAGGTGACACGGCATTTGGGTCGAAACGGACATGGGGCGGACCGAAATCCCTCATGCGAGGGAAGGAAGGGTCCCGCCCGACCGCGAAGCGCGAGGGACGAGGGCACGGGCTCGTCCTACTTCCCGAGCTTTTCGCTGCTCGGAGAGTCACGGAGAAGGAGGTGCGGCGCAGGCGGGAGACGTGGCGTTGACGCTTCGACGGCCAGGGACCGACGGAAGGGGGAGATTCATGCTCGCGAGACCGATCAAGATCGTCCTCTCGATCGCGATACTTGGAGTCTTGGCCCTGCCATTCGGCGTTGCCGAGGGGCACGGAGCCTCCGCGTACGCGATGCAGGGGGGCGGCAACCTGACTCTCACCTCGGGCCCGGGCCTCGGCCTCACGGGTCCATCGACCACCAGCGTCTACACCTTCGCGACGCTTCCGATCGCCGGTTTCGGCGTGCTGGTCGGCCACCCGGTGGCGGCGATGTACAACTGCCCGTCGAGCGTGACGGTCACGGGTGTCGGGCTGAACATCAAGATCAACTGGACCTTCACGTGCAACCGCACCTCGGGAAGCGGACCCCAGAAGATCACCGGCAGCTTCGCAGGGAAGTACCCCATCTTCCGCGGGAAGTTCACCTCGTACATCAACGGCGTTCCCCACGGCACGGCCAAGTCGGTCTGCACCGGCGCCGTGGTCCCGACCTCGGTCCAAGGGGGGAAGATCAAGAGGATGACGTTCGCGGGACACTGCAACTCACCGTAAAGCGCATCCGCGACGAGACGTGGCGTTGTTCGAGGGGGGCGTCTGCCCCCCTCGAACCTTCACGGCGGAAGGCAACCCTTCGACCACCGTCCAACGTGAGGGAAGCCGCATGGCCCGACAGAAAGCGACCACGGTGATGAGCGTGCAGGGGCCGCTCGGCGGTTCGTCCTCGGACTCGCCAGGACGGAGTCGTCGACCGGCCCTACGCGCCTCCTTGGCCGCTGCCCTGTTGATGGCCGCGCTGGTGTGGAGCCCCCCGGCCGCCAGGGCCGCCGACGACGGCGTGGTGGTCGTCGGTCGTCTTCCCAGCTCCTTGGGAGCCACCACCGAGAACACGGATCGACAGCTGCAGATCGACGTTCCCGGAAGACGCCTGTTCGAGATCGGCCAGCCCTCCATCGGGACCACTGGGATGCGGATCCATGCCTTCGACCTGGACACCTTGGCTCCCGCGGGCAGTCTCGACATCCCCGACGCTCGCCCGTACACGAAGGGCGGCGGCGAGCGAGCCGTGATCGACGAACTGCATCACCGGTTGTTCGTCTTGTACGCCCAGAGCGCCGGCGCGCTCGATCCCGGAGTCGACTTCCTGCCCGGCGGCAAGCTGATCCTCTCGATCGCCGTTGTGGACACCGCACGCATGAGGTTGGTCGGCACGCGACCGCTCACCGACCTGCTCCCCTCGCCGGACGACGCCTCGGCCGTCTCGAACGGGTCCACCGGCGTCAAGGCGATCGGGTATGACGCGCCCGAGGACAAACTGTACGTCGTCACCGAGGAATCCTCCGCCCGCACCGCCGTGATCGTCCTCGATACGCACCTCGTGGTCCTCCACCAGCTCGAGGCCTCGCGGCTCACCGAGGGGGCGGCATCCCGGAACTGGAGCTACCCGGTCCCCCAGTGCGCTTCCGTGGTCGGCACGCAGGAGCAATCTGTCGTGCTCAGATCTGGCCCCTCGGTCTACATCCCCTGCCGCGCACCCAAGCTGGACCCGATCTCGGGGAAAGACCTCCGCGCCGACCCGAGCGGCATCGCTCGCGTGAACATCGGCGACGCGAGCTCTCAAACCGACATCGGAGACATCACCGTGGACTTCATCGCGTTCGGAGGGGACCTGACACCCGGTCCCATCGCGGTCGATCCGGTCGCCGAGCGCTTGATCTTCAGGAGCGACGGCGCCGACATCTCCGAAGCCGGGATCGTCATCTTCGACGCTCGCGCCTCCGCCTTCATCGGAAGGATCCCCACCCCTGCGGTTCAATCCATCGGCGTCGACGCGGCCCGCGGACGCCTGTACGGGATCGTTCAAATCGATGCCGGGACACCGGTTACCGCTCTCGTGGCTTCGTCCCGGGGCCTTACCATCGACCAGGGGCGCACGTATCCGTTGAAGCTCGACTCCGAACCCGATCGCAACGATCTCCCCCGGACGGTCGTAGATCCTCACCGGAAGCGGCTGTATTGGGAGCTCGGAGGAGCGAAGGGCGGGTACGCGGTGATCGAAGATCGAACCCCCTCGCCGCCGGGGGACGCCTCAGTCGATCCCGACGGCAACACGATCGACGTCGCCGAGGGACCGAACACCGATGTGAACTTCGCCGGCGGTGCGCGTGCCTACGGGAGCAGGGTCCGGTGGGTCAACGGCCTCGGCGGGCCGGTGAGGAACCTCGATCTGTTGCTTCCCGACCTCGAGACCATCCTCGCCTTCTACGCGAGCTTCGAGACCCGCGATCTGCAGTTCGGGAGAGTGGCCAACGCGACCCTGGGGAACAGCGAGACGTCGGCGCGCGCGATCGGCGCCGAGTTCGATCCCGCGACGGCGGCCGAGCTCGAAGAGATCGCCCGCAACCTCGGGCTCAGCCCGAGCCAGCCTCCACCGGAGGGCGAGCCTTCCGAAGACACCGACAACGTCATCGAGCAGACGCTCGGCCCGAAGGACGAGGCCCGGTGCGCGGACTTCAGCGGCGAGTCGGCGGCGGCGAAGTCGGACAACGCGACCGTCGCCTGCGATTTGAAAGAGACCACAGTCGCCGGCTCGTCCGAATACCGGCTGCGAACCCCGGTGGAGCTCGGGAACGGCCTCGTCGTGCACGTCGGGTTCGCGCGTTCCAACGTCTCGACGGTGCGGGACGCCAAGCGGGGCATCGTCTCTATCGCCGAGGCGGAGTCGCGGGACGTATTGCTCGAGATCCCCGGCGTCGTCACCGTCGACATCGGGCGCGTGTACACGCGCGCAGAGACCTACTCGCACGGCCGCCCGCACACGGCTGGCTCGACGCCCTTCAGGCGAGAGATCTCCGACGTAGTCATCCGTACGCCGGCCGGCTCGCAGCAGGTCTGCTCGGGACCCTGCTCCATCCCCACGCTCGCGACGACGCTGAACCGAGTGCTCGGCACCCGGATGCATGTCGAGTTCCCCAACTACGACGCGGCCCGCGCGAAGGGATCGCCGGGCGGCTACGAGGCGCTCGTCGTCCGCGACCCCTTCGAACAGGTGAACGATCAGTTCGTCAACGTGCAAGGCGACGACGCCGGTCTCGAGGTGCCGGGGATGCAGCTGACCGTCTTCGCCGACGGCCGCGTCAGCTCGCGCGTCGTCTTGTACCTCGCGGCGGTGTCGGCGGAATCCCACTACGGAATCTACCGCCTTCCGAGCGAGCTTCCGCTAGGCTCAACGCCACCGGTCGTGGGGATCCCCGGTGTGCGCGTTCCTTCGGTCGTCACCGCCCCGCCGTCGGGCGGGATCGTCCCGGGCCCGCTCGGCGAGCTGATCCGACGGACGGTGCGTAGTGTGACCTTCTTCCTCGCCTCGCCGGGCCAAGCCGCGCGCGCGTTCCTGTTCTGGGGGTTCCTCGCAAGCCCCTTGCTCCTCCTCCGACGGCGCCGCACGGCGGGCGCGAGGGCGCGTTTCCGTTGAACCCCGCAGGCTCCCGCGCAAGGCGTTGGCTGGGTCCGATCGCCGTAGTGGCGGCGCTCGTTACCGTCTCGACGGTCGCCGCGCGCACGACCACGCGCACGGTCCTCGTCGATCAGGCGGGACGCGCCGTCGCGACGCCGGGCACGCAAACGGGCGTCGGGCCGGGCACGCAAACGGGCGGCAACAACGCGGGCACGTCGGGCAACGGCTCGACGGCCGGCAGCACGTTCCAGTGCGGTGCGGGCCGAAACGGCGGGGCCACCGACGTCGGGGTAACGGCCGGCACCATCAAGCTCGGAGCGACCGTCGTCGAGTCCGGCGTCGGGCGTACGTTCCTCGCCGACGTCCGCCACGGGATGATCGCCGTCGTCAATCGTGTCAACGCCGCCGGCGGGATCTGCGGACGACGCCTCCAGCTGGTCCTGAAGGACGACGGCTGGGATCCGAACCGCGGATTCCAGTTCATCCAGAACCTCGTTGAGGACACCAAGGTGTTCGCCCTCGCCGTGGTGCCCTCGTCGGAAGGGTTGCGAGCCGCCGACCGCTACATCGAGGAGAAGCGGATCCCGGTCGTCGGCGCCGACGGGATGCTCATCCATCAGTACACGAACCCGTTCATCTGGCCGGTCGCGACGGCGACGATCAGCGCGATGCACATCATGGCGAAGAACGCCTACGATCGCGGCGCCCGGCGGTTCGGGATCGTGTACGAGACGAGCTACCGGTTCGGGATCGAGGGAGCCTACGCGTTCAACGCGAGCGTGAAGCGGCTGATGGGCGACGACATCCCCGGCTACGCGAACCCGCTGAACACCAAGCGGTGCGCGCAGCGCTTCTGCGGGATCGACGCGACCAAGCCCAACTACCTCTCCGAGCTTCAGGAGTTCAAGTCGTCCTGCGAGGAGGAGCCGAAGTGCGAGTACATCGTCTATCTCCTCGAGCCCGACACGGCGGCGAAATGGATGGCGCAGGGAGCCCCGACGGTGTTCGACGTCACCGACGGCGGACAGCTCCCGGGAGGGATCGGCGCGCCGCAGCCACTCTTCAACCGCACCTTCGGGGTCAACTGCGGGCAGAAGTGCCACGACATGTGGGTGTGGACCGGCTACTCGCCGGCGATCCAGCCGTTCACCAACCAGCCCGACGTCGCCGCGTACGTGAACGAGCTCCGGCAGACCAACTCCCGCGCGGATCCCAACAACTCGTTCGTCGAAGGCGGCTACCTCGGGATGAAGCTCCTCGTCGAGGCGCTCCGGGCTCTCGGGCCGAACGTCACCCGCGCCGGCCTCGCGCAGACCCTCGATCGCATGAGCTTGAAGACCGGCCTCTCCCGCCCCCTGCGGTGGGCGCCGGGCTCGCACCTCGCCAACCAGTGCATGATGGGCTTCTCGATCCAGTCCAAGCCCTCGTTCGCCGGCTGGCGCCAAGAGACGGACTGGATCTGCGACCCCTGGGCCGGCCTAGACATCGTCGAGTGACGGCCTGACGATGCCGGAACCGCTCGTCTTCCTGATCCTCAGCCTGCCGCTCGTCGCCGCGTACGCCATGTACGCGACCGGGATCGTGCTGATCTACCAGTCGTCACGCGTCTTGAACCTCGCACACGGCGCGATGGCCACCCTGCCCGCGTTCTTCATGTACGCGATGGTGACGTCCCTGCACCTTCCGGTGGGCCTCGCCGTGGCGCTCGGCATCCTGTCGGGAGCGCTGCTCGGCCTCCTGGTGGAGCGGGTTTTCGTGCGACGCCTCCGCTCGATCTCCTCCACCGCACAGACCGTGGGGACCGTGGCGGCGTTCGGCCTGTTGATCGCGCTCGCCGCCCGGATCTGGGGGACCGGCGGGCTCCGCGCGCCGCTCGTCTTCCCCGAGGGTCACCTCAACGTCGGGGCTTCCGAGCTTCAGATCGGCCAGATCGGCCTCATCGCCGTGGCCGGCGTGGTGACCGTGGTCTTCACGCTGCTCCTCCGTCGAACGTGGATCGGGCTGGCGATGCGGGGCGCCGCCTCGAACCGCCGCGCCGCTTCGCTCATGGGGATCGATCCCGATCGGACGACGACGGCGGCTTGGTCGATCGCCGGCGCGCAGGCGGCGCTCGCCGGGATCCTGCTCGCGGCGGTGACGAGCCTGCATCCGTACTCGCTGTCGCTGTCGGTGCTGCCGGCCTTCGTCGCCGCGCTGATCGGCGGGCTGGCCAGCGTGCCCGGCGCACTCGCCGGATCGGCGATCGTCGGACTCCTCGTCGGATTCGTCCCGCTGCTCGGCCGCCAGCCGGTGATCGGCGTGGTCCTCGGACAGGTCGGTGGGGTCGAGCTCGCTCTCACGATCGCGGCGATGCTGGTGATGGCGCTCCGAGGCTCACGGCTGGTTGCAACCGACGTTCGCGGGATCTCCTCGTCGGGCGGAGGCGCGGCCTCGAAGCCGACGCGCCCCAAGGTGCGCCGGCCCGGTCTGACCGTGCTCGCCGTCGTCGCCCTGGCCGGGTGGGTGTGGATCCCCGGCGTGCCGTTCTCGGTGCTGGGGGATGCGAATCTGGCGCTGCTGTACACGCTGGTCGCCGTGTCGCTCGTCGTGCTGACCGGGTGGGTCGGTCAGATCTCCCTGTCGCAGGCGGCCTTCGTCGGGGTCGGCGCGTACGGCACCACGCTCGTCGCGCGTCGTCTCGGCGTCCCGTTCCCGCTCACCATCGTGGTCGGCGCCGCGTTCGGCGCGGGCGTGGCGGCCGCGCTCGGCGTCGTCGCGCTCCGGGTGCGCGGGCTCTACCTGGCAGTTGCGACGCTCATCTTCGGGTGGATGGCCGACGCCTACCTGTTCAGCGCACCATGGCTCACCGGCGCCGGAGGAAGCGTGACGCTCGAGTCGGATCCGATCGGAGCGGAAGGCGTCGTTCCGCGGATCGACGTCACCGAACGCCGCACCTTCTACTTCATCGCGCTCGCGGCGGCCGCGCTGGCGATCGTCGCGGTCACGAACCTGCGAAGGTCCAAGACGGGCCGAGCCTTCTTCGCCGTTCGCGGCTCCGAGGTCGCCGCGGCCTCGCTCGGCATCGACGTGACGCGCACCAAACTCGTAGCGTTCGCGCTCTCGGGCGCGATCGCCGGCGTCGCCGGGACGCTGATCGTGTCGCACCAACAGACCGTCGTTCCGGCGCAGTTCGCGTTCACGTTCTCGCTCCTGTACCTGTCGATCGCGGTCGTCGGCGGGTTGCAAAGCGTCGGCGGCGCGATCGGAGCTGCGATCGTGTTCGCCGGCCTCAACGAGCTCTTCTTCCGCGTCGAAGCGTTGCGGGGGTGGCTCGACGTGGTGTCGGCGGCGCTGCTCGCCGGGGTGATCCTGTTCTATCCGGGCGGGTTCTCGGCGCTCCGCGTCGTGTTCGCGGACATCCCCGCGCGGTTCCTCGCCCGGCTCGCGAGACGAGCCCCCGCGCTCGTTTCCCGTCCCGGCCGGCCCTCGCCGTTCGCGCGCCTGGCCCGCGAAGTGCGCGGGCTGGGCGGCGAGTTCGTCGCCGCGGGAGCCGAGATCCGCCGCGCCGGGCGCTGGCTCGCTGCGCTCCCGCCGGTGCGGGGCGTAGCGCGCGCGCTCACGCCGCGCCGCCGGAAGGGCCCGGTCCTCCCGGTTCAGGGAGGAGCGAGCGACGCCGTGCGCGACGCGCTCGCCGGCCTCCGGGTCGATGGGGCGTCCCCAGAAGCTGCCGGGCTGGCGCTTCGTCGAGAGCGCTCCGACCGAGCCGTCGTTCTCGCGGCGGATGGGATCGGCGTCCGTTTCGGGGGGCTCCTCGCGCTCGAAGACGCCTCGCTGGAAGTCCGAGAAGGCGAGATCGTCGGCCTCATCGGCCCCAACGGCGCCGGGAAGACCACCATGTTCAACGCGATCGCCGGGCTCGTCGTTCCCTCGTCCGGGAGGGTCCTGTTCGAAGGTCAGGACGTGACGGGGATGTCGGTGCACGAGCGCGCGGGGAGGGGCATCGGCCGGACGTTCCAGACGATCCAACTGTCTGCCGAGCTGTCGGTGTCGGAGAACCTGCTCATCGCGAGCCATCTCCGGAACGGCTCGGGCGTCCTCTCCAACATTGTCGTGACCGCCGCCTCGGCCGCGGCGGAGCGGGCGGCTCACGATCGGGTCGATCGCGTGGTGCGCCTCCTGGAGCTCGAGGACGTTCGCGATCGGCCGGCCGGCGACCTGCCTTTCGGCACGCTCCGCCTCGTCGAGCTGGGGCGCGCGCTCGTGACGGGAGCGCCGATGATCATGCTGGATGAGCCGGCATCCGGGCTGGACGTGAGCGAGACCCACGACTTCGAGGCCTTGCTTCGTTCGCTCCGCGACCGCCTGGGACTCACGATGCTGTTGATCGAGCACGACGTTCGGCTGGTCATGTCGATCACCGACCACGTGTACGTGCTCGATCAAGGCCGCATGATCGCCGACGGCACACCGGCGGAGATCCGACGCAACGAGGCAGTCGTCAAGGCGTATCTCGGCGAGACGCACGCCGGCGAGCGCGAGACGGCGGGGGTGCGGTAACCGGCCACGACCCGGATCGAGGCGCGCGGCTGGGTCCACCACGGCGATCCCCCGCGCGGGGGACCCGGATTCACTCGACGAACCCCCGGATACGGGGATTCGGCTCGACCGAGCGCCGGCCTAGCCTTGCGGTGAGATGCCGGCCTCCGAGCGCATCCTGGTGGGCGGGCCGTTCTTCGACGACCTGAAGGTCGGTCAGGTCTTCGAGGACGCGCCGGCTATGACGTTGACCGCCGGCCATGCCGCGGTCTACCAGGCCGTGACCGGCGACCGGATGCGCCTCCCGCTCGACGCGGAGCTCTGCGCGGCGGTGACGGGACGCCCCGAACCGCTGGCGCATCCGATGCTCGTCTGCAACCTCGCGATCGGGCAGTCGACGATTGTGTCGCAACGGGTGCTCGGGAACCTGTTCTACAAGGGGCTCGTCCTCCTGCGCCCCGTCTTCCTCGGAGACACGCTGCGCACCCGAACAGAAGTGGTGGGACTGCGACAGAACAAGCCGCGCGAGGGACGTCCCGCGACCGGCATGGCCGCGCTGCGGGTCACGACGGAGAACCAGCGCGGCGAGAAGGTGCTCGATTTCTGGCGCTGCCCGATGCTGCCGCTCGGCGATCCCCAGGGGAGCACCGGCCACGCAGACCGGCTCGAGGACGTCGCGCCGGATCTCGACCTCGATGCCGTGCGACCGGCCGTTCCGGCGTGGAGACTCGACGCGTTCCGAGAGCGCGCGGGCTCGGCCGGGCCGCCTTTCGGGGACGTCCCCGTCGGAACCACCTACGCAGTCGAAGCCCGCGACACCGTCACGGCCGCGACCGAGCTGGTGCGGATGACCCTCAACGTCGCGATGACCCACACCGACCCGGGTGCGGGGGCGCACGGTCGCCGGCTCGTGTACGGCGGTCAGACGATCTCGATCGCGTGCGCTCAGATGCTGCGAGCCCTTCCGGGCATCGTGTCGATCGTCGCATGGCGATCGTGCGAGCACACCGGTCCGGTGTTCGAGGGTGATGTGCTGCGCTCGGAAGTGACCGTCGAGGACGCGTGGCCGCTAGACGACGGCGGCCTGATCGATCTTCGCGCGCAGGTCTGGGCGTCACGCTCGGAGACCACCATCGAGGAACCGGTGCTCGACTGGCGATCCGTGGCGCTGAGCGCATGATCCGGGAAGGAGCGATGTGAACGGCATCTTGGATGGGATGCGGGTCGTCGAGGGATCGGCCTTCGTCGCGGCTCCCCTCGGCGGGATGACCCTCGCACAGCTCGGCGCCGACGTGATCCGCTTCGACCCGATCGGCGGCGGCCTCGACGCGACCCGCTGGCCGGTTACGAAGGACGGCAAGAGCCTGTTCTGGGCCGGACTCAACAAGGGGAAGCGCTCGATCGCGGTCGACATGCGCTCACCGAAGGGGCGCGAGCTCCTCACCTCGCTCGTGACCGAACCCGGCCCGACCGCAGGCTTGTTCCTCACCAATTTCCCGGCCCAGGGCTGGCTCGACTACGGGAAGCTCGTCGAGCGCCGGCGAGATCTCGTCATGGTCAACATCGTCGGCAGCCACGACGGCTCCTCCGAGGTCGACTACACCGTCAACCCCGCCACCGGATTCCCCTGGGCGACGGGCCCGATGAATCTCGGCGTGCCGTTCAACCACCTCCTGCCGGCTTGGGACGCGATCACCGGGACGATGGCGGCCGTCGGGCTCCTCGCCGCCGAGCGGCGGCGGCGCCAGACCGGTGACGGTTCCTACGTGCGACTGCCGCTCACCGACGTAGCGTTCGCGATGGTCGCACACCTGGGCAAGGTCGCCGAGGTCCAGATCAACGGCACGGAGCGCCCGAAGTACGGCAACTACCTGTACGGCGCGTTCGGCCGCGACTTCCTGACCAAGGACGGCCGGCGGCTGATGATCGTCGCGCTCACGCTCAAGCAGTGGCGGGCGCTCGGTGAAGCGACGGAGCTGCAGGACGCCTTCGCCACGATCTCCAAGCTCCTCGACGTCGACCTCGACCTCGAGGGCGATCGCTTCACCGCTCGGGAGGTCATCGCCGCGGTGGTCAAGCCGTGGACCACCGCGCGCACGCTCGAAGAGATCCGCGCCGTCTTCGACGCGCACGGCGTCTGCTGGGGTCCGTACCAGAGCTTCACCGAGCTGGTCTCCTCTGACCCGCGATGCTCGACGGCGAACCCGCTGTGGAGGGAGGTGGAGCAACCTGGGATCGGGACCTACAAGATGCCGGCCTCGCCGCTGGACTTCTCGAGCCTCCCACGACTGCCGGCGCGCCCCGCGCCGCTCCTCGGGGAGCACACCGACGAGATCCTTGCGGCCGTGCTCGGCCTCTCCGGAGCCGAGATCGGCCGGCTCCACGACGAACGCGTCGTCGCCGGCCCCGACGGGTAAGCCGCCGCGCCCCGGGCCACCGGGTGGAACGGCATCCCCCTGGGGGCGGAGGCGAGAACACCCCGCGGAACACTCCCTCAGGGGGACGACATCGGTCCTCAGCGCGACCTACGGTGCTCCCGAGCCGAAGGGAGGGGCGAGGATGCGGCGCGGCGACCTCATGGCCGGGCGGCCCCCGGCCGCCACCACCGGGCCCGCCGAGCCTCGTCGCCGGCCGGTGATGCTCGCGATCGCCGGAGACAGCGCGGCAGGGAAGACGACGCTCACCGCCGGGATCGTGGCCATCTTGGGCCCCGAGCGAGTGACCACGGTGTGCGCGGACGATTACCACAGGCTCGACCGCGCCGAACGCTCCGCGCTCGGGATCACGCCGCTGCATCCCACCTGCAATCACATCGACATCATCGAGCAGCACCTCGAGCTGCTGGCCGCCTCGCAGCCGATCTTGAAGCCGGTCTACAACCACGCCGGCGGAACCTTCGATCCTCCGCAGTACGTGGCCCCCCGGGACTTCGTCGTCGTCGAAGGTCTGCTTCCCCTGTACTCGAGGCGGATGCGGCAATGCTTCGACGCGACGGTGTACCTGGATCCGCCGGAGGAACTCCGGCGCCACTGGAAGGTCGTGCGCGACTGCGCCAAGCGCGGGTACCGGCCGGAGCAGGTCCTCGCCGAGATCGAGCGGCGGGAGCCCGACGCGGCGTCGTTCATTCGGCCCCAGCGGGCCCGCGCCGACATCGTCGTTCGCTTCGAGCGGCCCTCGTGCGCCGGGAACGGCGACTCCGCGCACCTCGACGTGAGGCTCGTCCTCAGGCCGACGCTGCCTCATCCGGACCTTTCGGCTTTCGGATCCACGGTCGCAGGACCGATCCGGGTCCGCCTCGGACGCGACGACGGCAAGCCCGCCGACCTCCTGGAGATCGACGGCGACGTCCCCGACGGGACGGCCGCGGGCCTCGAAGCCACCATGTGGGAGCGCATGAGCCTCGCCGCCGACCTTGGCGGGAACGTCGTCGGCGCGTACGGCGAAGGCCTGGAATCCAGACGCAGCCATCCGCTGGCTCTCACGCAGCTGCTGCTCGTGTACCACCTCGTCGCGGCGCGGGTGACCGCGTGAGCCTCGCAGCCTCCGGCAAGATCGCATCCCGCATGCACCTCGCGCTCGACGCGAGCAACCTCCTCGAAGCCGGTGGGATCGCCGTCCGGGTCGTCGGCATGTCCAGCCGGGAGCTGTTCGGCGAGCAGCCCTCCGCCTTTCGCGACGACGTGCTTCCGCCGGCTCTCGGGGCGCGGCTCGCGATCGAGGCGGCATCGCCCATGGGGTGGGAGCGTTGGGTCGGCGATCACGGTGCCATGGTCGGGATCGATCGCTTCGGAGCCTCCGCGCCCGGCCCGGTGGTCTACGAGCGACTCGGCTTCACGCCGGACGAGGTCGCGCGAAGGGCCAGAGCCGTGCCGGCCCGGCGCCGGCCCGCGGGATCGCCGTGACCACGCGCGTCGCCGTCAACGGCTTCGGGCGCATCGGGCGGCAGATCCTCCGAAGGATCCTGTCGGGTCCGCCCGGCGTCGATCCCATCGCGATCAACAGTCTCCGCGGGTCCCCGGAAGTGCTCGCGCACCTGCTGACCTACGACACCGTGTTCGGGCGATGGCCCGGCGAAGTTTCCTCGGACTCGACTTCGCTCATCGTGGACGGGCGGCGGATCTGGGTGCTGCATGTGGCCGATCCTTCCGAGCTGCCGTGGGCGGCGCTCGAGATCGACGTCGTGGCCGAAGCCACCGGCGCCTTCGCCGACCGCTCCTCGGCGGCCCTTCATCTGAAGGCCGGCGCACGGAAGGTGGTCGTCACCTCGCTTGCGAGAGATGCGGACATCACCGTGGTCGTCGGCGTGAACGACGACCGCTTCGATCCGGCGATTCATTCGGTGGTTTCGGGCGCATCCTGCACGACGAACTGCCTCGCCCCGATGGCGATGGTCCTGCACCAGCGGTTCGGGATCGTCGGCGGCCTGATGACGACGATCCACGCCTACACGCGCGATCAGGAGCTCATCGACGGGATCCACCACGACCTCCGCCGCGCGCGAGCGGCGGCTCACAACATCGTGCCGACCAAGACCGGGGCCGCCCGCGCGATCCGGGACGTGTTGCCCGAGCTCACCGGGAAGTTCGTCGGCATCGCCGTCCGCGTGCCGATCCCCGACGTCAGCCTGGTCGACCTTTCGGTCACGCTCGAGCAACCCGCCACTACCGAGGACATCAACGACTCGTTCCGCATGGCGGCGTCGTGCCCGCGGCTGACAGCGATCATCGGCATCAGCGACGAACCATTGGTGTCGTCGGATTTCCTGGGCGACACCCGATCGTGCGTGATCGACGCCGCTTCCACGCGCGGAGGCCCCGCGAACCAGTTCAAGGTGCTCGCGTGGTACGACAACGAGGCCGCCTACGCCGCGAGGATGGTCGACCTGATGGGCATCATCGCAGCCGAGCCGGCGCGAGACCTAGCCCCACTTGCAGCTTTTAAGCGATCCTCTTAAGCTTTCTCCTAAGTGACTCTGGGCCAGCTGAGAAGTTTCCTTGCCGTCGCACGGTTCGGATCCGTCCGGCGCGCCGCCGCCGCGCTCTTCGTCACCGAGCCGTCCGTGTCGGCGTCCGTCGGTGCGCTCGAGCGCGAGCTCGATGTCGAGCTGCTCGAGCGTCAAGGACGGGGCGTGCGCTTGACGACCGCCGGCGAGGAGCTCGCCCGTCACGCGCGCGAGGCGCTCGCGCTCCTCGACCGGGGAGCCGACGCAGCTCGGGAAGCCGCCCGTCCCGGAACGGGCAGACTGCGCCTGGTCGCCGTGACGACCGCGGGCGAGCACGTCGTGCCGGCGCTCCTGCGCGGGTTCGCAGGGCGGTCCCCGGGGATCCAGCCCGTGCTCGAAGTCGGGAACAGGGCTCTGGTCATCGATCGCCTCGAGGCGCGGGAGGCAGACCTGGGCATCGGCGGGCGGCCTCCTGCCGGGCGAGGGATCGCCGGGGAGCCGTTCGCCCCGAACGAGCTCGTGCTGGCCGCGGCGGCCGGGCACCCGCTCGCGGCGTCTCGTCGCATCTCCCCTTCCGCGCTATCGTCGGAGACCTGGCTGGTACGCGAGCCGGGCTCCGGGACGCGCACGACGTCGGAGGAATACTGGGCATCGGCGGGCATCGAGCCGGGAGCGATCCTCACGCTGGGGAGCAACGGGGCGGTCAAGCAGGCCGCCGCGTTGGGGCTCGGCATCACGCTGATCTCGGAGGAGTCTGTCGGCGTGGAGATCCGCGCCGGGATGCTCCGCACGCTCCCGGTCGCCGGCCTTCCCATCCGTCGCGCCTGGCACGTGCTCCACCCGGCACGCGGCGAGCTATCGGCTTCGGCGTCGGCGTTCCTCCGGTTCGTGCGATCGCCCGCTGCGAAGCGCGCGCTGCGCAGCGCCCGAGCGTACTAGCGAAGGTCTCCGTTCCTCACCAGTTCCCAGGCAAGGCGCACCGAGAAGCGCTGACGGCGGCCCCCCGCTTCCTGACGCTCGAGCCGGAACTCCGGCTCTCGCGCCGGTCGCTGCACGATGAAGGACAGCGCCGTCGTCTGCCGGCCGAGCGAGGGATCGAACGCCCCGACACGAACGTAGCGGTTGGGGAAGGCTCGCAGGCAGCCATTCAGAGCTGCCATCACGTCGTCGACCTCGGCGAGGTCGAACATCGGCAGCCCCCACATCTCCCAGTACACGTTCCTCGGGTGCGGATCGTCCGTGGATTCGATCCCGACGGCCCAGCCGTTGCGCACGGCATAGGAGATCTGCGCGCGGATCTCATCGTCGTTCGGGTCGGGCAGGTACGAGAACGTGCCTTGCGTGAGTCTCATCACGCCTCCCTCACACCGGAACCGGTGCGATGTCTGGAGCGTCCGTCGCCGCGTAGTCGAAGCGGACTCCTCCCCAGGTCTCGAGCGCCGCCGCCAGCTCCGACGACCGCCCGGCCGCGGCGCGAAGCACCTCGGGGCCTTCGCGAAGCAGGTCCCGGCCCTCGTTGCGCGCTTTGATGATCGACTCGAGCGCGACGCGGTTCGCCGTCGCGCCGGCCGCGATGCCCATCGGGTGCCCCACCGTCCCGCCGCCGAACTGCAGGACCACGTCCTCGCCGAGGTGATGCACCAGCTCGTGCATCTGGCCGGCGTGGATCCCACCGGACGCGACCGGCATCACCCCGGGCAGCGACGCCCATGGCTGGTCGAAGTAGAGCCCGAGGGAACGGTCTTCGGATACCGATGCGTCGCGCAGCGTCTGGTAGTAGCCCCGGATCATGTTCGGATCGCCTTCGAGTTTGCCGACCACGGTGCCGGCATGCAGATGATCGACGCCGAGCATCCGGCACCATTTCGCGATGACGCGGAAGCTCACGCCGTGGCTGCGCTGCCGTGTGTAGGTCGCGTGTCCCGCACGGTGCAGGTGGAGCAGAACGCCGTTGCGGCGTGCCCACTTCGACATCGACTGGAGCGCGGTGAATCCCACCGTGAGGTCGATCATCACGATCACGCTGCCGAGCTCCCGGGCGAACTCCGCTCGCTCGTAGATGTCTTCCATCGTCGCGGCCGTGACGTTGAGATAGTGGCCCTTGATCTCTCCGGTCCGCTCCGTGGCGCGGAGGACGCCTTCCATCGCGAACAGGTACCGGTCGCGCCAGCGCATGAACGGCTGGCTGTTGATGTTCTCGTCGTCCTTGGTGAAGTCGAGCCCACCGCGGAGCGCCTCGTAGACCACCCGCCCGTAGTTCCGCGCGGACAGCCCGAGTTTGGGCTTGACGGTGGCCCCGAGCAGCGGGCGCCCGTACTTGTTCAAGTACTCGCGCTCAACGACGATCCCGTGCGGCGCGCCGGCGAAGGTCTTCAGGTAGTGGGGAGAGATGCGAAGATCCTCGAGTCGCAACGCACGCAGAGCCTTGAACCCGAAGACGTTGCCGATGATCGACGAGGTCATGTTCGCGATCGACCCCTCTTCGAACAGATCGAGGTCGTAGGCGATGAACGCGATGTACTCCTCGTCGGAGCCGGGCACGGGCTCCACGCGGTAGCACTTGGCCCGGTAGTGATCGTGAGCGGTCAGTCGGTCCGTCCACACCACGGTCCAGGTCGCGGTGGAGGATTCTCCGGCCACGGCCGCGCCGGCCTCCTCGCGGCTCACGCCGGGCTGGGGTGTCAGCCGGAACGCTGCCAGGATGTCCGAGTCCGACGGGACGTAGGAGGGGTCGTAGTACCCCATCTCGGTGTAGGGCAGCACCCCGGCCGACCAACGGCGGGTTTCGGCGGTTGCGGTCATCGGATCCCTCCCGGTTGCCAGTCGGGACCAGTGATACCCCTCCGAGCGTGAAGCGTCTATTGAAAGTTCTCTCGCGAGTGTTAGAGAACTGCCTAATCATCGAGGGCCGTGATGTCGCGACCCCCGAGCGCGCGTCCTTGCATATTCGCTTCTGCGAATATCATAATGTCGCTTCCGCGCGCGAGCGGGTTCGAGGGGGCGGCTGGTGACGACCTTTGGGTTCGCCATCGATCACCGTGCATGCATCGGCTGTCACGCCTGCACGGTGGCGTGCAAGATGGAGAACGACGTTCCCCTGGGCGTGTTCCGCACCTGGGTGAAGTACATCGAGAAAGGCGAGTTCCCCACCAGCCGCCGCTACTTCTCGGTCCTGCGATGCAACCACTGTACCGACGCGCCGTGCATCTCGATCTGCCCGACGAACGCCCTCTACAAGCGCGAAAACGGCATCGTCGACTTCGACTCCGGAAGCTGCATCGGGTGCAAGTCGTGCATGCAGGCGTGCCCCTACGACGCGCTCTACATCGAGCCCGAGACGCACACCGCGGCCAAGTGCAACTTCTGTGCCCATCGGATCGAGGTCGGCTTGGAGCCGGCGTGCGTCATCGTCTGCCCCACCCACGCCATCGTCGCGGGAGATCTCGACGATCCCGCGTCGGAGATCGCTCGGATGATCGCCACCCAGGAGACGCAGGTTCGGGCTCCCGAGAAGGGGACCGGCCCCAACGTCTTCTACCTCGGGGCCGATGAAGCCGCACTCGACCCGACCTTGACCTCGCAACCCGACGACTACATGTGGTCCGAAACCGGGCTGCTCGACGGTCAACTGCAACCTCGGCTGAACGAGGCGGACTCACGAGCGAAAACGACCTACGACGTCGAGCACCCGATCCTGTGGGGCTGGAAGGTCTCCGCGTACCTGTGGACCAAGTCGGTGGCTGGCGGGGCGCTACTGATCGCGATCGCGGCGCTGTTCGCGGGGCACACCGACCGATGGCTGCTCCGCGGGTTCGCGCCGGTCCTCGCCGGAGCGATGACCGCGGTCACGGGATTCTTGCTGGTCTGGGACCTGAAGCGTCCCGAGCGTTTCCTGTACATCATCTTCCGCTCGAACTTCAGCTCATGGCTCGTACGCGGCGCCTACGTGCTCGCCATCCACGCGGCCATCTCCGGAACGTGGTTCCTCTCCTACATGTTCGACGCCGACGGGGTGATCGACGTATTGCGGTGGCCGGGCATCCCGGTCGCGGCGATGGTGGCCGCCTACACCGCGTTCCTGTTCGGCCAGGCCAAGGGCCGCGACCTGTGGCTCTCGCCGATGCTGGCCGTCGTGCTGGTCGCGCAGGCCGCCGCAGCGGGAGCCGCGGCTCTCGGGATCGTGGCCGTGGCGCGCGACGCCGACGACGGGCTCCAGCGCTTCCT
>JBBDRM010000128.1 GCA_040905475.1 Actinomycetota bacterium | reverse complement strand
CGCGGCGACCGACGTCGCGAAGAACGTCACGACGCCGCTCGCGACCTCCGGGCTCGCCAGCGCCTGCGGGAACGACTCCTCGATCGAATGGCCGAAAGACTCGAGCAAGCGCGCGGTGTCGACGGCCGCGCCGACGCAGTCGGGGTGGATGGTCGCTACACCTCGTGGGTCGCTCGTCAGCAGGCCGATCCGGAGACGGCCCGGCTCCGCGCCGACCTCCTCGACGTAGGGGCGCGCGGGTGGGGGAGCGACGTACGGGTCTCCGACGCCCGGGCCTTCGAGCGCGTCGAGGTAGGCGGCCGTGTCACGCACGCTCCGCGAGACGCACAGCTCGACCGAGAAGCCTTGCGTGTACTCGCCGGCGAACGGCCCACATGTGACCCGACCGCGGCTCGGCTTCAGGCCGAGCAGACCGCACTCGCTCGCCGGGATGCGGATCGACCCGCCGCCGTCGGTCGCCTGGGCGAGAGGCACGAGGCCGGCTGCGACCGCGGCCGCCGCTCCGCCCGAAGAACCTCCGGTCGAGCGTGAGAGGTCCCACGGGTTGCGCGTCGGCCCGTACGCCTCGGGCTCGGTGGTCGGCTGGAGCCCAAGCTCGGGCGTGTTGGTTCGACCGACGAGCACGAAGCCGGCACGACGCATGCGGGAGGCGTGCTCGGTGTCGTGCTGCTCGGTCCAGCCCAGCTCCTTGAGGAACCGCATCCCTTTGTGGAAGGGGTCGCCCGCGGTATGGCTCCACAGGTCCTTCACCAGGGTGGGGACACCGCGGAACAGGCCGTCGGGCAACGGCCCGGCGGCCTCCTCGCGCGCGCGCTCGAAGCGGCGGTGGATGACCGCGTTTATCTCGGGGTCGAGCTTCTCGATGCGTGCGATCGCCGCGTCGACGAGTTCGAGCGGGGTGAGCTCTTTCCGGCGGACGAGATCTGCTTGCGAGAGCGCGTCGAGTCGTGCGAGGTCGTCGGGCACGCGGAAAGGATAGTGAGCGGCCTCGCCGCAACCAAACCGAGTGCTAGACGTCGAGGACGAAGGTGAAAGTGCCGGCCTTTCCGTTCGCGGCGTCGGCGATATCCATCTCGCATTCCTTGCGGTAGATGCCGTCGCTCGCGTTCCCGGCCTGGCCGGGGAAGTAGAGCTGGGTCGTGAGGATCGACTCTCCCGGCGCCTGAACCTTCACGTGGATGTGGCGGGTGCGACCGGGATAGATGCCGGGCATGATCGTCGTGAGCGAATAGCGGCCTTGCGCGTCGGTGAATTGATGTCCGCGAAGCTTGTACCCGCTGTTGTCGTACGCGCCGGAGTCGTCGGCCTGCCAGAAGTCGACGAGCGCCTGCGCGACCGGCCTGCAATCGGTTGCCACAACGGCGCCGGTGAGCAGGAGATGCGTGCCACTCACGCCAGATCCGAGGAGCGACGAGCGCTCGGGCGAGTTCGGCGTGAAGTACGGACCTTCCGTCTGAGCCGGGGTCGCATCGTCGCCGTCGTCGCAGGACGGTGTCGGGGTCAGGGTCGTTGGGGCCGTCGTCGCGGGCGTGCTGTTCGGATCCGTGGCCGTGGGAGTGGTCTGTGCCACGGGTTCGCCGTCGCTGCTGCACGCGACCAACAGCGCCGCCGGCACTGCGAGTCCGAGCTGGAGCATCCGGCGACGCGTGAATAGATCACTCATCTCGGCTCCTCCTCGTTCGCCGGACCGAGGTTTATCAGATCGCATCCGCCTGAGCGTGCGCTGAGAGCCCAGTGTCAATGCGGCGACCTAGCCGAGGTACTTCGCGAACCACGCGAGCACATCCTGGAATGCCCGACGGGCCTGCGTCTGGTTGTAGCGAGCGCCGGTGTCGTTGAAGAACGCGTGATCGACGCCCGGATAGGTCTTGATCTCATGCGTGAGCCCCGCTTGTTCCAGCGCCTGACGCGCTTCACCCATCGTCGCGTTGACGCGGCTGTCCTGCGCCGCGTACACGCCGAGCACCGCGGCTTCGGCGTCGGAGAAGTCCGGGTTATCGGGCGTTGTTCCATAGAAGGGCGCCGCCGCCGCGAGCCGCTTCTCACCCGAGTGCAGCATCAGCCACGTCATCCCGCCGCCGAAACAGAATCCGATCTGCGCGAGCTTGCCTCCCGGCACGCGCTTTCCCAGCTCCGTGAGGGCCGCTTTCATGTCCGCGACGAACCGCGACTCGGGCGCGGCATTCAATGCGGCCGTGGCCTCACCATCGCCTCCCAGGCTCGCGGTTCCGCCCTCCTCCGAAAGCAGGTCGAGCGCCAGCGCGGAGTAGCCGGCCCCGGCGAAACGGCCGGCCACCGAGCGGATGTGGTCGGTGAGCCCGCGGTTCTCGTGGATGACGAGGACGCCGCCTTTCGGCTGCGCTGCCGCGGCCCAGGCGCCCATGAGCGTGCGCCCGCCGGGACCGGAGAACGTGATCTCTTGGGTCGGGACCGCCCCGGTTGCCGCCGGCGTCGGTGGAGTGGACGTCCCGGCCGTCGGTGTCGGGGAGGTCGCGGTCGCGCCGGGCGATTCGTCCTTCGCGCACGCCGCGAGCAGCGCGGACGCGGCCGTGAGGGTCAATCCGAGCAGACCAAGCCTTCGCAACGCTTCGCGGCGGGTGATGATGCCGTCCGCGTGATCGACCGCGACCTCCTCCGCGAGGTACCGCTGGATCTTCGTCATGTAGCCTCCCCATCACGTCTTCGCTCCTGTTACGTTTACGTACGTCCGGCCCGTACGGCTCACATCGAAATGGTGCTCTCATGAACCTCTCACGTCGTGCTGGTCGTATCTCGGGCATGAAGTTTCGCCGGGGGAAGGAAGAGGCGCCGCCGGAACATCGCCCCGGTTGGGCGCACGAGCAGCGAGACGACGAGGCGGGACCCGACGCAGCCGCGTGGGTGCGCAGAGGCCCCGGCCCGGCGGTCCCCGAGGGAACGCGGATCATCCCGCCGCTCGAGCTACCCCCCGATCCCGCACCAACCGAACGCGCGCGGCTGCGGATCATCGCGCCCGTAGCGCTGGTGGTGTTGTCGCTCGCTGCGGGACTTCTCGGCGGTCGGCTCGCCGGCTCCGGCGATCAAGCCACGAAGGATCCCGACGACGGCATCGCCCTTCCCACCGCCCCCACCACGACCGGGAGCCCTGCGCCGGGCGGCCCCGACTTCACCGGCATCTACACGCAAGTCGCCCCCGCCGTCGTCCTGCTCAGCACCGACCAAGGTCGTCGCGGCAAAGCGCTCGGCAGTGGCGTCATCACCGACGCCGCAGGGACGATCATCACCAACAACCACGTCGTTCCCGAGAACGAGGTGAAAGTTATCCTCGCCGACGGGAGCGAATACGACGGCATCGTGCTCGGCCGGCAACCCAGCCAGGACCTCGCCGTCGTTCAGATCCTCGATGCGCCGGCGGGCCTCCCGGTCGCTCAGCTCGGTGACGCCGCCTCGCTGCAGGTCGGGGAGCCGGTCGCCGCGATCGGCGCGCCGTTCGCGCTGCGCGGCACTTTGACGACCGGCGTGATCTCCGCGCTCAACCGCACCTTCCCCGGCGACGGCGAGATCCCACGGGTCGAGGGGCTGATCCAGACCGACGCCGCCATCAACCCGGGGAACTCCGGCGGGCCATTGATCAACGCTTTCGGCGAGGTCGTCGGGATCAACACCGCGATCGAGAGCCCGATCCAGGGCTCGGTGGGCATCGGGTTCGCCGTGCCGATCGAGATCGTGCGCCGCGTGCTCGCGGCGATCGCGAACAGGGTCTAGCCAGGAGGAAACGATGAACGAAGAGATGGAGTTCGGGCCCCCGGTGGACGAAGCGCCGGCCACGGTCGAGGAAGCTGCGGAGCTGCTCGAGCGCGCGCGCTTCGAGATCAAGCGGTGGATCGTCGGGCAGGACCCGATGCTCGAACGGGTCATGGCAGCATTGCTCGCGCGCGGGCACGTGCTTCTCGAAGGGGTGCCGGGTCTGGCGAAGACCCTGACCGTGCGTACGGTGGCCGCGGTGTTCGGCGGCACCTTCCGGCGGATCCAGTTCACGCCCGACCTCGTCCCGGCCGACCTGATCGGAACGCGCGTCCTCGACCCGAAGACCGGCAAGTTCCGGGTCGAGCTCGGCCCGGTCTTCGCGAACTTCCTCCTCGCCGACGAGATCAACCGCGCGCCGGCCAAGGTGCAGTCGGCGCTGCTCGAGGTGATGCAGGAGCAGACCGTGACGATCGGCGGCACGACGTACGAGGTTCCGCTGCCGTTCCTCACGCTGGCGACGCAGAACCCGATCGAGGCGGAAGGCACGTATCCGCTTCCCGAAGCGCAGATGGACCGGTTCATGCTCAAGGTTCTCGTCAGCTATCCGGACTACGGCGAGGAGCTCGAGGTCGTCGATCGCGTCGCTCGGCCGCCGGAGCCGCCGCGACGCGTGCTGGGTTCGGCCGCGCTGGCGGGGATCCAGTCGCTCGTGGACACGGTGTTCGTCGACCACCGGCTCCGCGAGTACGCGGTGACGTTCGTGACCGCGACTCGGCGGCCGCAGGACTTCGGCGTCGGCGAGGTCGGTCCGTACATCGAGTACGGCGCGAGCCCGCGCGGCTCGATCAACCTGGTCCTCGCCTCGCGCGCGATGGCGGTGATCCACGGCCGCGACTACGTGCTGCCGTCCGACATGGACGGGCTGATCGGCGACGTGCTCCGCCATCGCATCATCCCGTCGTACCGCGCGCTCGCCGAGGACGTCTCGACCGACGACATCATCGGCCGGGTCCGCGAGGTGCTGCCGCTACCCAATCTCGATCTGATCGAGCGGGCCGAGGGAGCCTGAGCGGATGCCGACCGTCGCCCTTCCCGTCACCGATCTGCCGGCCGCCGACCGCGCGTTGCGCAAGGCGACGCTGTGGATCGCCCGGCGGCTGGACGGCGTCGGTCCTGGCCAGCACCGCAGCCTGCGGCTGGGCGAGGGCGTCGAGCTCGCCGACATCCGCGAGTACGTGCCCGGCGACGACGTCCGGGCGATCGACTGGAACGTGACCGCGCGCACCGGCCACCCGCACGTGCGCGTCTATGAGGCCGACCGGGAAACGAGCGCGCTCGTCGTAGCGGACCGGTCGGCCTCCATGGCTTTCGGCACCGCCGGGCGGACGAAGGAGGGGCTGCTGCGCGAGCTGATCGCCGCGCTGTCGGTTCTCGTCCTTCGCCGAGGCGACCGGCTCGGCGGCTTGCTGTTCGCCGATAAGCGCCTGCGAACGGTGCGCATGTCTTCAGGCCGCCGCGCCGCCTTGCGCCTGCTCCATGCCGTCGGCGAGACGATGCCCGAGGAGCGGTCGCGCAGCCGGATGGATCTCGCGCTCGAGGAAGCGGACCGGATCGCTCGACGGCGATCGCTGATCGTCGTCGTGTCCGACTTCATCGACGCGGGGGACTGGGCGATGCCGCTGCGCCGCCTGACGACGCGCCACGAGGTCATCGTCGCCGAGATCCGCGATCCGCGTGAGGACGCGCTGCCCGACGTCGGCATCCTCGTCCTCGAGGATCCGGAGACCGGTCGCCAGTTCGAGCTCGACACGACCCGGGCCAAGGTTCGCGAGGCGTTCGTCGAGGCCGCCGTCGCGCAGCGCGCGCGCATCGCGCAGGAGATCGCCGCGACCGGCGCCTCGCATCTCGTCGTCTCGACCGACCGCGACTGGCTGGCCGATCTGCTGCGCTTTCTGGAGCGCCGACGCCGGAGACGCCGTTGAAGTTCCTGGCCGGCGGCAACCTCTGGTTCCTCCTCGCGATCCCTGCGCTGATCGCCGGGTACATCCTGCTGTTGCGAAGGCGGCGCGCGTACACGGTGCGGTTCACCAACCTCGAGCTGCTGACGACTGTTGCGCCGAAGCGTCCGGGCTGGCGCAGGCATGCGCCGCCCGTGTTCCTGCTGCTGGCGATGATCTTCCTGATCGGCGCGCTCGCGCGGCCGACGCTCGAGCGCGCCGTGCCACGAGAGCAGGCCGGCGTGATGCTCGTGATCGACGTCAGCTTGTCGATGGCCGCCACCGACATCGCGCCCGACCGGATCACGGCGGCGAAGTCCGCGGCGATCGACTTCGGCCGCGTCGCCCCAGAGCAGCTCCGGGTCGGCGTCGCCGCGTTCAGTGAGATCTCGTTCCTCGCGTCGCCGCTCACCCGGAACCGGGCTCAGACCGAGGCCGCCATCCAAAGCTTGCGTCCGCTGGCCGGGACGGCGATCGGCGACGGGCTGTGGGTGGCGCTCGACGAGATCTCGCGTCAGGTGTCGAAGGACGGGAAGCAGGCGCCGGCGTCGGTGCTTCTGCTATCCGACGGCCACTCGAACCGGGGCCGCGAGCCGCAGGAAGCCGCCGAGCGCGCCCGGCAGATGGGCGTGCGGGTGTTCACGGTGGGGCTGGGCACGCAAGGGGCTACGCTCGACCTCGGCGGCGAGCAGGTGCCGGTCGACCTCGACGAGACCCAGCTCCAGGACATCGCCGAGACCACCGGCGCCACCTACTTCCGCTCGATCGACGCGGAGGGATTGCGCGACGTCTACACGAACCTCAGCTCCGCGCTCGGCACCGAGCCGGAGCGGCAGGAGATCACCGCGATGGCCGCGGGCATCGCCGCGCTCCTGCTGCTGGCCGGAGCCGCGCTCGGGCTCTTCTGGTTCCAGCGCGTCTTTTAGCTCGCGCTCGGTCGGCCGGGGCCCCCGACGCGCTGATCCTGTTCCAGGGAATGATCGGGGCCTACCCAGATGGACATGTCCGATAGGACGTTGCATAGCAGCGGCCGAGTTCGCCATCACTAGAGTAGAAGGGCGAAAGGAGCCTTGATGGCGCGGCTACGCGTTCGTATGAGTGGGTCGGCAAGCGTGATTCTCCTGATCGTACTCGCCGCATGCCCGGCGCGTGAGTCCTCGGAACCCAAGCCCGAACCCACCGATACGCGGACAACGGTGCCCTCGCCCGCGCAGTCTCCGGTCGCCGTGCAAGGCGAATGCGGCAAGTTGCAGATCCGTAACGACCCGCCCACATTCCAGTCGGCTCGGATCGGTTCCGCGGTCGGCGCGGTCTACATCTCGACCAATAGTCGGTCGTTGGGTATCTACTCGACCTCCACGGATCAGGTAACGCGCGTCCTCGACTCGACGAGAGGGATCAGCTTCAGCGAGGTGAGATTCCGTTCCCCTGAGGCGGTCTCGTTCGAGATTATCGGGGCCGGAACACGTGACGCCATCTGCGAGTTGACTCTCGATACCGCCCGGATACGTGAGCTCTTTCCATACGAGCAATTTCATTCTCACGATTGGACCCCGGACGGACGAACTCTCGCGTATATCACCTTCAGAAAGAACAGAGCGGTGGTCATCGTGCGGACCGGGGATGACGCCAGAAAGATCGCCGACCTCGGACCGTGGCACGGTAACGGACCAGGCGACGAGCATAGAGAAGACCGGATCTCTTGGTCACCGGACGGCCGCTATCTCCTCGTTGCAACGGGACATGCCGGCGCCCGACCTGCGATCAGGGTCATGGACCCGGACGGCCGGCTGGTTGCACCGAGGACGTTCGGGACCTTGGCTCGATGGGTGCCGACGGGGGATGTGATTTACCGCGACCTCGAAACCGGGCCGGAGGGCGAGGGCCCTTGGCATGTTCTCGATCTCGAAACCGGAACCGGCGACCTGGCCATCGAGCGAGGCACCGTTCGACCCGCAGTATCACCGGATGGACGATTCATCATCGTCGACGATGCCACAGGAAACGCGCGACTCTACCTTTTCGACCTCGAGCGGGGGACGCAGCGGATACTCGCACGTGGATACATCGGTGGCCTATGGCTCGATCCCGGGCGAGTCTCGGTCGTGAAGGTCAGGCCCTGTGAGGCGTCGCCGCTGCCCGACCCGTGTGCCGCGAGTACGGCGTGGCACCCCGTTGGATCAACGCGGTTTACCATCGACGTAGAGACTGGTCACATCACCACGAGCCGTCTGAGGCTGTCGCGCGGCATCGACCTCCTGTACTCCTCGGGCTGACCAGCGTCGCAGTATCCTGCGAGCGTGTCAGAGGACGAGTTGCTATGGCTCGACGCGACTGCGCAGGCCGAGCTCGTCGCGCGGGGCGAGATCACCCCTGCCGAGCTCGTCGCCGCCGCGATCGCGCGCGTTGAGGCGACGAACCAAACATTCAACGCCGTCATCCATCCGCGGTTCGAGCGCGCGCTCCGGGAGGCGAAGGATCCGCCGCGCGGCTCGTTCCGCGGCGTGCCGATGGTCGTGAAGGATCTCGTCTGCACGACGGCCGGCGATCCGTACCACTGCGGGATGCGGCTCCTGCGCGATCTCGGCTGGACCGAACGCGAAGACTCGTACACGGCCGCGAAGCTGCGCGCCGCCGGGTTCGTCTTCGTCGGCCGGACGAACACGCCCGAGCTCGGCCTCATGCCGACGACCGAGCCCGAGGCCTACGGCCCGACCCGTAACCCCTGGAACACGGCCCATTCGACCGGCGGCTCTTCCGGTGGGTCCGCCGCCGCCGTCGCAAGTGGGATGGTCGCGTTGGGTCACGCCACCGACGGCGGCGGCTCCATCCGGATACCCGCGAGCGCGTGTGGCCTGGTTGGGCTGAAGCCGTCGCGCGGACGGGTCTCGGCCGGGCCGCGGATGGGCGAGGGGATGGCCGGTTTCTCGGGCGAGCACGTGTTGACGCGCTCTGTCCGCGATTCGGCCGCGGTGCTCGACGTGTTGCGAGGACGCATGCCGGGCGACCCGCCGGGGCCCCCTCCACCGTTGCGCCCGTACGTAGCGGAGCTGCAGGAAGATCTCGGCCGGCTGCGCGTCGGCCTCATGGTGAAAGCTCCCGGCGGCGCGACGGCGGTGCACGCCGACTGCGTCGCGGCCGCCGAGGACGCCGCGCGCCTGCTGGAACGCCTCGGACATCACGTCGAGGAGGCCCACCCCCCGGCGCTCGACGAGCTCGAGCACATCGTGCACTTCGGCGCCGTCACCGGGGCCGACGCCGCTGCGCTGCTCCATCGTTGGAGTGCGCGAACCGGCAGCGAGATCGGCCCCGACGACGTTGAGCTCAATACCTGGACGCTCGCGGAGATGGGCCGGGCGATCACCGCACCCCAGCTGCTCGCAAGCATCGAGTGGATCGCCGGCTACCGACGCCGGATCGCCGCCTGGTTCGACGCCGGCTTCGACCTGTTGCTGACGCCGACGCTCGCCGAGCCGCCGCCGCGCCTCGGCGAGTTCGTCGCGACGCCGGAGAACCCGCTCGGCGCCGGGCTGCGCGGCGCGTCGCTCGTGCCGTTCACGCCGCCCTGGAACTCCACCGGCCAGCCGGCGATCTCGCTACCGTTGCACTGGAACGACGCGGGGCTGCCGATCGGCGTCCAGCTCGTCGCTGCTTACGGGCGTGAGGACGAACTGATCAGGATCGCGGCACAACTCGAAGCCGCGCAGCCCTGGGCGGACCGCCGTCCGCCCGGCTGATCACTCGCTTCGGAGACGACGGCGGGACGGGTCCGCGACCTGGCGAAGGTGCCGGCCGCCCGGCCGGGGTCGGGTGCGAGCCCTAGCGGGGCCCGGCCAGCCAGACGTCCAGGCCCCCGGTGCGCGCGTAGTCGAGCCCGACGCCCGACGCCCGGGTCGGACCCAGCAGGTCTCGTTCCAGCAACGCCTCGCGGGCTCGGTCCAAGGATTCGACCTCCAGCCACATCCCAACGACCCCGTCGATCGGGGACTTCCGCAGACGCACGGCGGGGCCGTCCTCGAAGCGGAACGCTCCGTGATCGTCGGGCTCCAGCGGCGCCAGGAGCCGGCGCCATCGCTCCTCGGCCGTCTCGATACTCGAGACGCCTAGCGTGATCTCCGACAGTCCGCGGACGCCGAGCGTTCCGCCCCCGCACTCGTGGAGAGCCTCCCGTGCCGCGTCCCCCCGGAGACTTATCTCTTCGTGGTAGTCGCAGAAGAACGCCACGGCGGCGTCGCCGACCATCCCGGCGAGGAACACGTTCGTCCAAAGAGGCGTCTCGACGCCCGGCTCCTGGAAAGGGAAGGGCGGCGTGTGACGCAGCTTCCGCTCGTCGAGCGACGAGACCACGCGATCCGGCTCGGCCGGCTCGAACGCGATCCCGCGGACCGTGAGCGGCTCGGTCGGGGCGAAGAACGACATCACCTTCGGGTCGCCGGAGACGAACTCGATATTGGCGTTGCCGAGGCAGACGCCCGAGCTTCGGAACATCCCGTAGTCGTGATCGGCCCACGCGACCGGCAGCCCGAGTGGGCCGGTGAACAGCTCGAACAGGGGAGCGGGATCGGCGACCGGGACGAAGACGTGATCGACCTTGGTTACTATTGCGAGGGATGACATCGACGCTCAGGATAGAGCACCCCGAGGCGCATCCGGCATGCGGCCCCGCCCCGGCCACTGGGAGGTCATGGTGACGACATCGCAGATCGGTTTCTCCGGGAGCTACGACGACGTCAACGGCGTCAAGACCTGGCACGAGTCCTTCGGGTCGGGACCCCCGCTGGTATTGCTCCACGGCGGGCTCAGCTCCAGCGCCGAATGGGAGTATCACGCGCCCGCCCTCGCCCAGCATTTCACGGTTCACCTCTATGATCGCCGGGCTCACGGCCGCTCGTCCGACCCCGGTCCCTTCTCCTATGCGTTGATGGTCGAGGACGCGGTCGCCTTCCTCGAGCATGTCGTGAAAAGGCCCGCGTCGCTCGTCGGCTGGAGCGACGGCGGGAACATCGGGCTCGCCGTGGCCGCTCGTCGTCCGGATCTCGTGACCAAGCTCGTCACGATCGGATCCAATATCCGGCCCGACGGCGTGCCGGAAGAGATCAATCAAGGTTTCGCGGCCACGCCGCCGGATGATCCGGGTCTGGCGCCGTTCCGCAACGCGCACGCCGTGATGTCGCCCGACGGCGAGGCGCACTGGGCGGTGTTGCTGGCGAAGGAGACGGCGATGGCGACGACCGAAACCGTACTCGATTCAGCAGAGCTCGCGGGGATCACGGCTCCGACCCTTGTGCTCGCAGGCGACGACGACATGGTCATGATCGAACACAGCGCAGAGATCTATCGCGGCATCCCGAACGCGCAGCTCGGGATCATGCCCGGCGCTTCTCATGTGCTCCCGATGGAGAAACCCGAGCTCGTGAACGCCTTGATCCGCGACTTCCTGATCAACGATCCCTTGCCGACGATGATGCCGATCCGCCGGAGCGGGGGACCGACGCCGGCTTAGAGGGCGGTCGTCACCGGCCCGGCCGGCAAACGGTCGCGCTCGAACGCGCTGATCTCGGCTTCGTACTGCATCGTGAGGCCGATCTCGTCGAGGCCGTTCAGGAGGCGGTGCTTGATGTCGGCGTCGATCTCGAACGGAACCGACCGACCGGCGAACGACACGGTTTGCGCGGCCAGATCGATCGTGGCCTCGCCGGCGGCCATGAGCGCGCGGACGTCGGCTTCTGGGAGGAGAACTGGAAGCAAGCCGTTCTTGGTGCAGTTGCCGTAGAAGATGTCGCCGAACGACGGCGCGACCACCGCGCCGAATCCGAACTGCTGGATCGCCCAGACGGCATGCTCGCGCGACGATCCGCATCCGAAGTTCCGCCCGGCCGCGAGGATCGGATTCGCCTCGACCGTCACCTCGCCGCTTCTCACCCAGTCGTAGAAGAGGAACTCGCCGTAGCCGGTTCGCTCGATGCGCTTGAGGAACTGCTTGGGGATGATCTGGTCGGTGTCCACGTCGGCGCGGTCGAGGACCGACACCTTGCCGCTCACGAGCCGGACCGGCTCCATCAGCTCTTCCATCCGTTCCAGTACGTGACCTTCTCCGACGGTCGGCGCTTCGCCGGCTTGAACGTCTCGCCGGTGTAGTAGGCGACCGGGACGAGCCCGACCTGCGTGACCGTGTCGGGGATGCCGAGCAGATCGCCGACCTCGCGCTCGAGCGCGAGGTGCATCGTCGTCAGCGCCGAGCCGAGCCCGCGCGAGCGCGCCGCGAGCATGAAGCTCCACACCGCCGGCCAGATCGAGCCGTAGAAGCCCGAGGCGGCGTGGTTGTCGGACACCTCGAACGGGTACCCGCCTCCGGCGAGCATCTGCTTGAAGGTGTCCGGCGTGCCGAGGTGGCACGGGATCAGATGCACCGGAACGCGGTGCAGCACTTCTGCGAGATAGTTCGAGGAGCCGAAGACCTTCTTGCCGTCTTCGGTCGCTGAGGCGAGTCCCTCCATGATCTTGTGGTAAGGGTCCATCGCCTTCCGGTACAGCTCCGCAACCGCCGCCCTCTTGTCCGCGTCGGTCACGACCACCCATCGCCATGCCTGGATGTTGGAGCCGGTCGGCGCCTGCATCGCGATCTCGAGGCATTCGCCGATCACCTCGGGCTCGACCGGGCGGGCGAGGTCGCGCCGCTTGCGAACCGCGCGCGTGGTGGTGAGCAGCTTGTCGACCGCGCCTCTATCGAGGTCCCCCATGGCTACCTCCAGCTCCTGATGTCCACGAAGTGTCCCTCGATCGCCGCCGCCGCCGCCATCTCGGGTGAGACCAGATGCGTCCGGCCGCCGGCGCCCTGGCGGCCCTCGAAGTTGCGGTTCGAGGTCGAGGCGCAGCGCTCCTGGGGCGCGAGGATGTCGGGGTTCATCCCCAGGCACATCGAGCATCCGGCCGACCGCCACTCGAAGCCGGCGGTCTCGAAGACGCGATCGAGCCCCTCTGACTCGGCCTGGAGCTTCACCTGCGCGGAGCCCGGCACGACCATCGCGCGCACCGTTTCCGCTACGCGCCGGCCGTCGACGATCGCGGCGGCACGGCGGAGGTCCTCGATCCGCGAATTGGTGCATGAGCCGATGAAGACGCGGTCGAGCGGCACGTCGGTGATCGGCGTGCCGGCCTCGAGGCCCATATAGGTCAGCGCCCGCTCTGCGGTCTCCTTATCGGACGGCTCTGCGAAGTCGTCGGGGGACGGGACCCGTCCGGTGACGTCGACGACCATGCCCGGCGTCGTCCCCCAGGTGACCATCGGTGCGATCGCGGAGCCGTCGATCTTCACCTCGCGGTCGAACGCCGCACCGTCTTCGGTCGGGAGCGCGCGCCAGCGGTCGAGCGCTTGCTCCCACGCGGCGCCCGACGGGACGGCCGGCCTTCCCTCGAGGTACGCGAAGGTCGTCTCGTCGGGGGCGACCATGCCGGCGCGGCCGCCGCCCTCGATCGTCATATTGCAGACGGTGAGTCGGTTCTCGATCGAAAGGCGCTCGATCACCGGGCCGGCGTACTCGACGGCGTAGCCGACGCAGCCGCTCGTCCCGAGCTTGCCGATGGTCGCGAGGATGACGTCCTTCGCCGTGACGCCGAAGCCGAGCTCGCCCGAATACCAGATCCGCATGCTCTTGGGCTTGCGCTGGACGAGCGTCTGGGTCGCGAGCACGTGCTCGACCTCGCTCGTGCCGATCCCGAAGGCGAGGGCGCCGAGGGCGCCGTGCGTCGAGGTGTGTGAGTCGCCGCAGACGATCGTCGTGGCGGGCTGGGTGACGCCCAGCTCCGGGCCGATCACGTGCACGATGCCCTGGCGATCGGATCCCATGGAGTACACGGGGATGCCGAACTCGGCGCAGTTCTGCTCGAGCGTCTCGACCTGCTTGCGTGACAGGACGTCGGAGATCATCCGCGTAACCGCGGTGCCGTCGGTCGGGACGTTGTGGTCGGCCGTCGCGAGTGTCTTGTCCGGACGGCGCACGCCGCGGCCGGTCAGGCGCAGACCGTCGAACGCTTGCGGCGAGGTGACCTCGTGCACGAGGTGGAGGTCGATGTAGATCAGGTCGGGACGGACCTCGTGCGCCTTCCAGATCTTGTCGAACATCGTGCTCGGCATCGTCGCTCCCGTCAGGTCGCCCGCAGCCCCGAGGTGACCACAGCCATGAACCGTACCTCTCGGGTGCCTTTGTTCTCGAAGTGGTGGGGGAGATCGGCGTCGAACGTCACGGCGTCCCCCTCGGCGAGGCTGTACTTCTCGCCGTCGATGTGGAGCACGAGGCGCCCCGCCAGCGCGACGACGGTCTCGCGGCTCCCGGGTGCGTGCAGCGGCCGGTCGTCGGGGCCGCCGGTCCGCCCGCCGGGCCGAAGCGAGTGAAGCGTGACCGAGGCGCGCTCTCCGGGGAGCGACGGCGTCAGTTCCGCCACGCGATGTCCGTCCCGCCGCTCCGTGCGACGGTCGGCTCTCCGGACGATGGCCACGTGCCGCTCCTCGTCCAGCCGGAGCAAGGTCGATAGCGACAGGTCGAGCCCGTAGGCGATCCGCTGGGCGATCGCGATCGTCGGGGAGGTCTCACCGCGCTCGACCTGTGACAGCATGGGGGCGCTCACGCCGCTGCGCTGCGCCAGATCGCGCAGGGACAAGCCGCGCGCCTCCCGGATCGCCCGCACGCGCCTCCCCACGACCGCGGGAGCGTCGTTGTCCGGCTGCGTGAGCTCGCTTATTTGGGCCATCGGAACGTATGTTATCACGTACGATCGTACGTCAAGAGCGAGTTTCGATGAGTCGTGGACGGGGAGGTCTATAGGGGCATCCTGAAAGAGGAGGGAGCGATCATGGCCGTGCAGACCAAGGAAGTCGCATATGCCGCGGTGGGGACCATCGATGCTGCGGTCGAGAGGATAAAAGCCGCGCTGGATGACGTGTCGAGCTCTCTCGGCGAGATCCGCAAGCGCGCCGTGCGCGCCGTGGAAGTCGCCGAGCAGCGCGGCGAACGGGTGACCCGCCGGGCGACTTCGCGGACGAAGAAAGCGGGAGCCGGGGTGAGGACCCGTACCACGCGTGCGAAGACGCGTCCCCGTCGCACGGCCCGCTCCGCCACGAGCCGCCCGGCGGCCAGCCGGGCTCGCTCCAGCGGGGGACGCTCCTAGCACTGGGGGGTCCCGCAGGGGCACGAAGTCCACGCTGCTCCTCGGCTCGCTGACTTAGAATCACGGTCTTCGGAACAAGGAGATCGTCATGAGCAAGCGCATCGGCGAGTTGATGGAGCAAGCGTGGTCTTCGATGGAAGAGCTCTGCTCGCAGCTCGGGCCCGATGAGTGGGATCTCCCAACCGCCTGCCCGGGCTGGACCGTCAAGGATCAACTCGCGCATGTGGCCTCACTCGAGTCGCGTGCGCTCGGACGGCCACAGCCTTCGGAAGGTCCGCGGAAGGCGCCGCACGTCAAGAACGAGCTCGGCGAGCTCAATGAGGGCGACCTCGAGGCGCGACGTTCGATGTCGCCGGCTGAGCTGCTCGACGAGTACCGCGACGTGACGGGTGAGCGGGGCAAGGTGATCGCTTCCTGGAGCGACGAAGAGTGGATCCAAGAGGGCCAGGGCGTTCTGGGGAAGGCGCCGCGGAACCAGATCATCCGCATCCGCATCCTCGACGTGTTCACGCACGAGCAGGACATCCGCGCCGCGACCGGCAAGCCCGGCCACATGAACGGAGGCGTCGCGCGGCTCGTCTTCGAGCAGATCGCGGGGACGCTCGGTTTCGTGCTCGTGAAGAGGGCGCACGCGTCGGAGGGCCAGACGGTCGTCTTCGAGGTCGGCCCGCCGGGCGAGACGTTCGCGTACGGCGTAACCGGCGGCCGCGGAACGAAGCTCGAGCAGATCCCCGCCGATCCCACCGTGCGCGTTTCGATGGACGGGGAGGCGTTCCTCCGTCTCGGGACCGGGCGCTTGACGCCGGAGGAGGCCGAAAAGATCGGGCGTCTGCGCGTCACCGGCGACCGCGATCTCGCCATGCGCGTCCTTTCCGGCATGAACTTCACGCCCTGATGGCATATCGCGTCGGCGTCATCCCCGGAGATGGGATCGGGCCCGAGGTCGTGACGGAGGCGTTGAAGGTCCTCGACGCGACCGGCATCTCGACCCAGAGGACAGTCTTCGATCTCGGCGCCGAGCGCTACCTCGACACCGGCGAGGTGCTGCCTCCCGACGTGCTCGAAGAGTTGCGTGTCATGGAGGCGGCACTCCTCGGGGCGGTCGGGGATCCGCGCGTCCCGCCCGGCGTGCTCGAGCGCGGCCTGCTGCTGAAGCTTCGCTTCGATCTGGACCTCTACGTGAACCTCCGGCCCGTGAAGCTCTATCCCGGCGTGCCGACGCCGCTCGCCGGTAAGGGTTCCGACGACATCGATATGATCGTCGTCCGCGAGAACACCGAAGGCCTCTACACCGGGGCCGGCAGCGTCACCGACAAGGGGAGCGCAGCCGAGCTCGCGACGCAGGAGTCGATCAACACCCGAAAGGGCGTCGAACGCGTGATCCGGTACGCGTACGACCGCGCCCAGGCCCGGCCCCGCAGCAAGCTCACCTTGGTGCACAAGACCAACGTGCTGACCCACGCCGGGGATCTCTGGATGCGGACCTTCGAGGAGGTCGGCTCCGGGTACCCGGGCGTCGAGCGCGACTACGTGCACGTCGACGCGGCCTGCCTCTACTTCGTGACCCAGCCCGAGCGCTTCGACGTCGTCGTGACGGACAACCTGTTCGGCGACATCCTCACCGACCTCGGCGCCGCGATCGCCGGAGGGATGGGCCTCGCGGCCTCGGGGAACCTCAATCCGGCCCGCACCGGCCCGAGCCTGTTCGAGCCGGTCCACGGTTCTGCGCCCGATATCGCAGGTAAAGGGTGGGCGAACCCGATCGCTTGTATCCTGTCGGTAGCTCTTATGCTCGAGCACCTCGGCGAGGCCGAGGCCGCTGCGAAGGTCGAAAAGGCCGCCGTGGCGACGCTCGGGCGGCTCGCCAAGGAAGGCAAAGGTATGGCCGGCGAGGCGATGGGCTACACGACCCAGCAGGTCGGTGACATGGTCGTCGAGGCACTGCGTACGTAGCCAGCAGGGGGTTGCGATGCCGATCACGAGTACCGACAAGATCTGGATGGACGGCAAGCTCGTGCCGTGGAACGAGGCCACCGTCCACATCCTGACGCCGACGCTGCACTACGGCTGGGGAGTGTTCGAGGGGATCCGCGCGTACGAGACGAAGCGCGGCCCGGCGATCTTCCGTCTCACCGATCACACGCGCCGGCTTTTCCGCTCGGCCAAGATCTACCTCATGGACATCCCGTACTCGGTCGAGCAGATCGCCGACGCCACCAAGGAAACCGTTCGCGCGAACAAGGTGGAGTCGTGTTACATCCGGCCGCTCGTCTACCTCGGGTACGGCGAGATGGGCCTCAACCCGCTGCCGTCACCGACGCGGGTGTCGATCGCGGTGTGGCCGTGGGGCACGTACCTGGGTGAGGAAGGCGTCGAGCACGGCGTCCGCGCCAAGGTGTCGTCGTTCCGGCGGAACGACTGGAACACGATTCCGCCGGCCGGCAAGGCTGCCGGGCAGTACATCAACTCCTCGCTCGCGAAGGTCGAGGCGATCAAGTCCGGCTACGACGAGGCGATCCTGCTCAACACGCAAGGCCACATCGCCGACGGCTCGGGCGAGAACGTCTTCATCGTGCGCGACGAGACGCTGCTGACGCCGCCGCTCGCGTCGGGACCGCTCGGCGGGATCACGCGCGACTCGGTGATCAAGATCGCCGCGGACCTCGGATGGAAGACCGAGGAGGTCGATCTCAACCGGACCGACCTCTATCTGGCCGACGAGGCTTTCTTCACCGGCACCGCCGCCGAGATCGTCCCGATCCGCTCGGTGGACGAGCGCGAGATCGGCGATCCGGGCCCGGTCACCAAGAAGATCCAAGAGGTCTTCTTCGCGGTCGCCAAGGGCGAGGTCGAGAAGTACGCGGACTGGCTCGAATACGTCAACTAGCCTGCGCTTCCGGCCGATGACTTCCCCGAGACCATGAGTGTGACCCTGTACGACACCACCCTTCGCGACGGAGCCCAACGCGAAGGCATCTCGCTGACCGTCGAGGACCGGCTCAAGATCGCCGGCTGGCTGGACGCCCTCGGCATCCACTACATCGAGGGCGGCTGGCCGGGCTCGAACCCCAAGGACATGGAGTTCTTCCGCCGCGCGCCCGAGCTGCGCCTGCGAAACGCGAAGCTCGCGTGCTTCGGCGCGACGCGGCGCGCCGGCGGCGACGCGTCGAACGATGCTCAAGTTCGCGAGCTCGTCGACAGCGAAGCGCCCGTCGCCTGCATCGTCGGAAAGGCCAGCGCGCTCCAAGTCGAGCACGCGCTGCGCACCACCCTGGACGAGAACATCCGGATGGTCGCCGACACGATCGCGTTCCTGAAATCGCAAGGCCTCGAGGTGTTCTACGACGCCGAGCACTTCTTCGACGGCTACCGGCACGACCCGGCGTACGCGGTCTCGGTCCTCAAGGCGGCCGCCGATGCCGGCGCCGACACGGTCGTGCTCTGCGACACCAACGGCGGGACGCTTCCGATCGACGTGTCGATCACGCTACGGGATGTGCTCGAGCAGCTGTCGGTTCCGGTCGGCGTGCACTTCCACAACGACGTCGAGTGCGCGGTCGCCAACTCGCTGCTCGCGGTCGAGCTCGGCGCGTCTCACGTCCAGGGGACCGTGAACGGGATCGGCGAGCGCTGCGGGAACGCCAACATCATCTCGATCATCGCCAACCTCAAGATCAAGCTCGGACGCGACGTGGTCACCGACGAGCAGCTCCGCTCGCTCACCGCCGCGTCGCACGCGGTCGCCGAGATCTGCAACGTCACGCCCGACGCGCACCAGGCGTACGTTGGCTCGTCTGCCTTCGCGACCAAGGCCGGTCTGCACACGAGCGGCCTCGCGAAGATGCAAGGGGCGTACGAGCACGTCGATCCGGCGCTGGTCGGCAACGCCGCGCGTCTGCTGGTGTCCGAGCTCGCCGGGCGCTCGACGATCGTGCTGAAGGGCAAGGAGCTGGGTGTCGACCTGGAGTCCGACAAGAACCTCGCCACGCGCATCCTCGAGTCGGTGAAGGATCTCGAGCACGTCGGGTACCACTTCGAGGCCGCCGACGCTTCTTTGGAGCTGCTCATGCGGCGGCACGCCGGCATGGAACGAGAGTTCTTCCGCCTCGAGTCGTTCCGCGTGCTCATGGAGAAGCGCGAGACCGGCGAGGTTTCCACCGAGGCGACGGTGAAGCTCTGGGCTCGCGGCGAGCGGCACATCGCAACGGCCGAAGGGAACGGTCCGGTCAATGCTTTGGACCGGGCGCTGCGACTGGCGCTGGCGAAGTTCTATCCCGCGCTCGAGTCGATCGGGCTGACGGACTACAAGGTGAGGATCCTCGACGAGAAGCGTGGGACCGGCGCCGTCACGCGGGTGCTGCTGGAGTCGACCGACGGCACCAAGGAGTGGTCGACGATCGGCGTCTCCCCGAACATCATCGAAGCTTCCTGGCAGGCACTGACCGACTCGATCACGTTCGGCCTGACGCACGCCGATCACGACGAGTGAAGATCGCGCGCGTCTCGTACGGCGGCGGCATCTCCTTCGTGGTGATCGAGGGTGACCAGGCCGCAGAGATCGACGGTCCTCCCGTCGGTGAGATGCGCTTCACCGGCAAGCGTGTTCCGTTGGCCGACTGCCGGCTCCTCGCTCCGACGCTTCCGTCGAAGATCGTCGCCATCGGCCTCAACTACCGCGACCATGCCGAAGAGATGGGCGTTGAGCTTCCGCCGGAGCCGCTGATGTTCTTGAAGCCGGGGACCGCGGTGATCGGGACGGGCGACGCGATCCGCAAGCCGGCGGAGTGCGAGCGGCTCGACTACGAAGGTGAGCTGGCGATCGTCATCGGCGGGCTCGTTCGCCGCGCCGATCGCGCGGCGGCGGTGGAGGCGATCCTCGGCTACACGGTCGCGAACGACGTGACCGCGCGGGACCTCCAGATCAAGGACGGCCAGTGGACTCGCGGGAAGGGCTACGACACGTTCGCGCCGCTCGGCCCCTGGATCGAGACGGACGCGGACGCATCATTGCTGGACCTCGAGGTGCGGCTCAACGGCGAGCCGCGTCAGAACTCGAACACCAAGAACCTGATCTTCGACCCGCCCGGGCTGGTGTCGTACATCTCCGGGGTGATGACGCTGCTGCCGGGCGATGTGATCATGACGGGGACGCCGTCGGGCGTCGGCCCGATGGAGCCGGGCGACAACATCGAGGTCGAGATCTCGGGCATCGGCGTGCTCAGCAATTCGATCGTCGCCGCCTGACGCCCTCCCCTACCTTCCTCCCGACGCGTCAGACACGTCAGACACGTCAGACGGTCCGCGAGAGCCATACGACCCGGCCCGCTAGGATGCGGCGGTCATGACCACACCCTCGCCCAAGGTCCGAGTTCGGTTCGCGCCGGCGCCCAGCGGATCGCTCCACGTCGGCAACGCGCGCACCGCGCTGTTCAACTGGCTGTTCGCGCGTCACCACGGCGGCGCGTTCATCCTCCGGATCGAGGACACGGACCGCTCGCGCGTTTCCGACGAGTACATCGACAAAGTCCTGGACGAGCTGCGCTGGCTCGGGCTTCAGTGGGACGAGGGCCTCGACGTCGGCGGTCCGTACGCGCCCTACCGTCAGTCGGAGCGCATGGAGCGCTACCGCCATTCGGCCGACGCATTGCTCGTCGGCGGTCACGCGTTCCGCTGCTATTGCACCACCGAGGAACGGAAAGCGCGCAACGACGAAGCGCGAGCCAAGGGCCTTCCGCCGCCGCGTCGAGACCCGTGCCGGACGTTGTCCGACCTCGACGCCGGCTCGCACGACGCCGAGGGCCGTCCCTGGATCTACCGGTTCAAGGTCCCGGAAGAGGAACAGGAGTCGGTCTTCGAGGACATCGTGCTGGGCGAGATCCGTACCGCCCACGCGGACATCGAGGACTTCGCGCTCACGCGTTCGGACGGCTCACCGCTGTACGTCCTCGCGGCCGCCACCGACGACCTCGCCATGGACGTCACCCACATCATCCGAGGTGCGGACCTGATATCGGCGACGCCCAAGCAGATCCTGATCTACCGGGCACTCGGCCGGTCGTCGTGGCCGCGGTTCGCGCATCTGCCGCTGATCGTCGGCGCGAACCGCCAGCCGCTCTCGAAGCGGCACGGCGAGACCTCGCTCGCGTGGTACCGCGAGCACGGCTACCTCCCCGAAGCGCTAGTCAACTACCTTGCGCTGCTCGGCTGGTCGGCCGGCGATGGACTGACCGAACGTTTCACGCTCGATGAGCTGATCAACCTGTTTTCGCTCGAGGCCGTGTCGCACAACCCCGCCGCGTTCGACATCCAGAAGCTGACTGCGCTGAACGGCGAGAAGATCCGGGCGCTGCCGGTCGAAGAGCTCGCCGCGCGGATCGAGCCCTTCCTTGTCGGGGACGGGATCCTGTCGGATCCGCAGACCGTCGAGGAACGCGGGCTCGTCCGGCGCGCGGTCCCGCTCATCCAAGAGCGCATGCAGACGCTCACGGAAGCGTTGCAACTCCGGTTCCTGTTCCACGATACGGAGCCCGACGAGAAGGCCGAGCGGTATCTGATCCCCAAGAACACCGACGTGCTCGACGGAGTCGCGACCCAGCTGGAGAAGCAGGACGCGTGGGAGGCATCGGCGACGCGAGCAGCCATCGAGGAGACCGCGAGCGGACTCGAGGTAAAGCCGAAGGACGCCTTCCAGATCGTCCGGGCGGCCGTGACCGGCTCGACCGTCTCTCCGCCGCTGTTCGAGTCGATGGAGTTACTCGGAAAAGACCGCTGCCTGGAACGGATAAGGAAAGCTCTCCAGCGCGCTCGCGGTGGCTCCTAGCAGCGCGAACGCCCGCGAAATGGTTGCTCGCCCCTGGGGCGTTGGCTACCATGCGACGGTCCCTTGGGGCGTGGGGTAACCCGGCAGCCCGGCTGATTCTGGTTCAGCTAG
>JBBDRM010000127.1 GCA_040905475.1 Actinomycetota bacterium | reverse complement strand
CGCCGCCACAGCCTTGCACCTCGGCGTCGAGCTGATCTCCGACGACGCCGTGTTCCAAGGTGTCGAAGGGTTGATTGCCTGCTCGTGGCCCGGCTCCTGATGGCGTACGGCCCCCGCACCGAACAACGGACGGAACGGACACGCGCGGTCCGTCGAGCCCGCCGCTGTGAGTTGGCAGGAGACGGGCATCGGTGCCCAGATCGATGGTGGTCTCCTCGGCTGTCGAGCGAACGTGGAGACGGACGAACCCTCGGTTCTCGGCGACGGTCTCCACCTCGAGCTCGTCTGCGAGGAGCGCAGCACGTAGCGCTCGGGCGAGGCGGCCGACATCCTCGACCGTTGCCCCGAAGTAGTCGAGGTCGTCCGTGTCCCGATCGACGACGCCGTGGATGATGACGGCGGCGCCGCCGGCGAGCGCGAAGCCGTCCGCTTCCTCAAGTGCGGCGACGATCCGGGCGACGCGCTCTTGCAGGCCGGTCAGCACGGAAGGGCGACGTCGCGGTGTTCGGAGAACCACTTCGCCCATGCCGCTCGCACGTGCTCGGGGAGGACCAGCACGTTCCACAAGCGCATCAGCTCGTCGACATCGATGAAGCGTCGCACGTCGCTCTCGGTGCCTTCGGTCAGGACTTGCTCGTAGACCAGCGCTCGATCAGTCGGGTCCGAGAGATCGTAGGTGCGTCGCGGATGACTCCACCGCAACGTGACCGGCCGGGCGCTTTCACACGGCAGAGGTCAGGGGTTCGAGTCCCTTTGCGCCCACCGCGAAAGACCCGCGGGACCCCGCGGGACTCGCCGTCATCGAGCCGGTTGAGTTGTGGCGCAGGCTGGCCACCGCCCCGGGGTCGAACCGGTGGCCAACGCCGGCTTCGGTGAGTGCCCGCTCGGTGTCCGCCAAGGCCACGAGGCGTGTCTCCCAGCGGGCTTCGAGGTTACGGGCCACGAGCCGGTTCTCCGGTTCGCCGGCGAAGATCATGGCTGATCTCATCCTGCAGATTGCACGGCGTCGCTGTCCAGCACGATGACAGACGGAGTGGCACCATGCCACCATGACGAAGCACCTCACGGTTCGCTTGCCTGACGACCTCACAGCCGAGGCAGAGGCTGTCGCTCGCGCCGAGGGCATCAGCCTCAACGAGACGATCAAGGAAGCAGTGGTCGAAGCGGTCGAACGGCGACGCAAGGACCCAGCCTTCGAGAAGCGCCTCCTTCAGATCATCGATCAGGACCGGGAGCTGCTCGAGCGCCTGGCTCGGTGACGGTCGAGCACCTCGACCTCACCACCCTCGCGAACGTCACGCGCCTGTCCGGAGCCGACTCGGCACTCAACGCGCCGGCGGCTGGGTTCGGCGACGTCGACCTGTACCCCGAGTTCGTCGACAAGGCGGCGGTGTTGCTGGTCCGGCTGAACAAGAACCACCCGCTCCCTGACGGCAACAAGCGTGCTGCGTGGGTGTCGATGCGGAGTTCGTCGCGACCAACGGGTGGACGTGGCGGGAGCAGCCCGAGCTGATGACCCCTGAGCGCTAGTCGGGATTGCGGTCGAGCCATCCCATCGGTGCGCCGGCCCGTCTTCGGCCAGACCGGCCGAGACCGCCGGGCACCTCGGGGACGCCGTGGGTCCGGCCTCCCGGAGCTACTGTCCGGTGGTCACATTGCGCCAAACCCGGTGCCGCGAGCTTGCTTCCCCGGAAGGGACGTCATCATGGCGGAACGCCACCTCACCGCTCAACGTCAAGCGGCTGCGTCGCCCGCCGCGGTCTGGGCCGTGTTCGCAGATTTCCCGAACCTTGCAGACCACTGGGGTGGTCTCAAGGGCTCGCGACTCGTCGGAGATCAACGCCAAGGTGTGGGCGCCCGCCGCGAGGTGGACCTCGCACCGGTCGGCTCGATGGTCGAAACGGTGACGGTCTGGGAGGAGGGTCGCACGCTCGCCACCACGAATCAGCCGTCCCGTCTCGTGCCGATCAAGGAGGCCGTAGCCCGGCTGACCCTCGAGCCCGCCGGTGACGGGACCGCGATGACCTTCGACTATGGGTATGTGCCCAGGGGTGGCCCGATGGGTCATCTGATCGGTCCCGTGATCGACCGGATGCTACGGAAGAATTTCAAGAGCATGCTGGCTGCCGTCGAAGAGGCCGCCAGGGCCGGCTGACGGGACGTCTTGCCGTTGGTCCGGGTCCTCACAGCCAGGGGTTCTCTCTTCCGAAACTCGCGAGGACGCGCGCGAAGGATGCAGGTCGGCGACGTCTCCGGTGAGGACCTGGAACGCAGCGGTATCCCAACACCGAAGCTGCCCGCAGGAATCTCGCGCCTGACCTTGGCGTGATCAGCGCGGGAGGTCGCGGATCTGCCAGTCGACGGCATCGTTCGGCGCGGGGTCATAGGAGCAGCGCAGCCCGGTGCGGATCGAGCGGTCGAGGTGGGCGGCGAGGTCGGGAGCGAGTGGCTCGACGCGTCTGATGGCGTCACGGATGCGGGCGCTGACGGACTTGCGGGCGCGTTCGGCAGGATCGTTGGCCCCAGCTCGGGGTTGGCCGCCGAGACCGGTGGAAACACGGATCTCGGCGAGGATCTGTTCGCGCTCATTGCTGAGATGTTCGACTCGGCCGCGGTCGCTGTCTTCGGCGGCTTGGTCGATCTCGGTGTCGAGGTCGAGGAGGTGGCTCCGATACGCGGTGAGTGCCTGCACGTCGATGATCGTGTCCGTCATCGGTGTCGCGGTGTCCGGGACCCCACTGGCGAGTTGGAGGGCTGACACGTCAGTCCCCCGCTGGCGGATGAGCGTTGCGATGTCGCTCATGCCCTTGAGGGCGGGGAGAGTTGCCTGCTCTCCTCGCCAGCTGATCGTCCAGAAGCCCTGGTTGCGGGTGAGCTCGGCTCGGTTGCAGGTGGCAGCTCTTCGCTGGTCAGGTGTTCCGATGCGGTCCGGGCGGTCCGGGCGGTCGAGGTCGGCGAGCAGTCCTTCGCTGAGATCTGTCCAGGTGCGGGCGCCGAGTCGTCGTGCGTTGTCGAGTGACTTCTCGGCGAGTCGGCGGGCACGATCATCGTCGCCGAGTGCTCGGGCCAGGATGGCTGCTGGGTACGCGAATGGCCCGGCGAAGGCGACGACGGCGCCGTTGACACCACAGTCACCGGCGAGTGGTTCGATCTCGTCCAACAGCTCCTGGCAGAGAGCATGATCCTCGAGAGCGACTGCCGCTTCGGCGAGATGACCGATGAGCACGGATCTCAGGTACGAGCCTTCATTGGTGAGCCCGCCGGCCTCCGTGACCATCGCGATCTCGCGGGCAGCAGATCCGAAGTCCCCAGCGCCGGTGTAGGCGCCTGCGGCGACGGCGTGCGCGAGTACCGGTGCGCCCGTCCACCACTCGACTGCGTCGTGCGCGAGTCGCAGGTGCTCGTCGCGGTTGTCGAGCAGACGGGCCAGCGCGACCCGTTGGGACATCAAGACGTTTCCGGTGTCGGGTTCGTGGATCGCGATACCGACGTCAGCGGCTTCATGCATCAGGCCGCCGGCAGCGTCGCTGTCGCCGTCGAGCAGGGCGAGCGCTGCTCGTCGCGTCAGCACCATGTACCGATCTCGCGGTTCGGCGCGGCTGTCCAACAAGCCGAACCAGCGGTCGAGCACCCGGCGGAAGCCAGCT
>JBBDRM010000126.1:1807-21895 GCA_040905475.1 Actinomycetota bacterium | reverse complement strand
ATCCCTTCCTCAGTGATGCTGGATGTGCGAGGACTCATCCTCGCGTTCTGCCCGGTCGGCGCTCGTGAGTACGGGGGTGCCGGCGAAGCCGCCGTAGTAGTTGATGCCTCGTGCCGCGATCTCCTCGTCGGTGTGGGGCGGTAGCGTGGCGCCCGACGGGAGACTCGACAGCAACTGCTCCTTCGTGAAGATCAGCGTCTCACGAGAGTCGTCGGCGAGCTCGTACTCGTTCGACATCGTCAACGCCCGCGTCGGGCACGCCTCGATGCACAGTCCGCAGAAGATGCAGCGCAGATAGTTGATCTGATAGTCGATCGCGAATCGCTCACCGGGCGAGAAACGGGCTTCCGGCGTGTTGTCGGCACCCTGGACGTAGATCGCGTCGGCCGGGCACGCCCAGGCGCACAGCTCGCAGCCGATGCACTTCTCGAGCCCATCCTGATACCGGTTCAGCACGTGGCGACCGTGGAAGCGTGGAGCCGTCGGCCGCTTCTGTTCCGGATATTGGGTCGTGACGGGACGCTTGAGCATGTGCTTCGCCGTCACGAAGAATCCCCTGAGGAGCTCAACGACGGCCAAACGCGCCTCCCTCTTTGGCGGCGCGCAACGCCGCAAGATTCTCGCGGGTGACCTTCCCGAGCAAGACGACGGCCGCCAGGCCGAAGATCGGGCCGATCCACGCGAGCAACGTCGCACGTTCGAACTCTTGCGGCAGCACGATCAGCGTGGCCGTGATCATCACCCACGCGAGCCCCGCAGGGATGAAGATCTTCCAGCCGATCTCCATCAGCCGGTCGTATCGGATCCGGGGGATCGTGGCGCGAGCCCAGATGAAGAAGAAGATCAAGGCGCCCATCTTCCCCATGAACCACACCAGCGGCCAGACCGGTTCGAGGAACGGGAGGATCGGGCCCCGCCAGCCGCCGAGGAAGAGCGTCACGACGAGTGCCGATGTCGTGATCACGTGCAGGTACTCGGCGAGGAAGAACATCGCGAACTTTATCCCCGAGTACTCGGTGTGGTATCCGGCGACGAGCTCGGTCTCCGCCTCGGGGAGATCGAACGGCGGGCGGTTCGTCTCCGCGAGCCCGGCCAAGAGGAACAGCAGGAACGCCGGGAACTGCGGGAAGATGAACCATCGCGGGATGAACCCGAGGTAGGTACCGGCCTGCGCGTCGACGATCCCTGAAGTGGAAAGGGTCCCCGCCCACACGGTGACCGCCACGGCGGCGAGGCCGAGCCCCATCTCGTACGAGATCATCTGCGCCGTCGAGCGGACCGCGCCGAGCAGCGGGTACGCGCTGCCCGATGCCCAGCCGGCGAGCACGACGCCGTAGACCATCAGCGACCCCATCGCGAGGAAGAAGAGGACCCCGATGTTCAGGTCGGCCAGCTGGAACGTGATCGTGCGGTCGCCGATGTGGAACCCCTTGCCCATGGGGACGATCGCGAACGCCATGAACGCCGGGATCATCGAGAACAACGGCGCCAGCGAGAAGACCGGCTCGTTCGCGGAGCTCGGGCGGAGGTCCTCCTTGAAGAAGAGCTTCACGCCGTCGGCGAGCGACTGCAGCATCCCGAACGGCCCGACGCGGTTGGGCCCGATCCGTTGCTGCATGAACGCGACGATCCGCCGCTCGACCCAGATCGTCATCATCACGCTGACGAGTAGGAAGCCGAACACGACGACCGCCTTGATCGCCACGATGACGACGTCGAGCCAGTCCATCGTCAGACCTTCTCCACCGTCACGAGCGTGATCGGCTCTCCCGCGTCGAGCAGAGAGAGGCCGCGCGCCCCGATGTTGTTCGCCGGCACGAACACGCAACGATCGGCGAGCGCACCGATGCGCGCCGGCGCCTCGACCGAGCCGCAGGCCGACTCGACCCGCACCCGGTCCCCCGCCGCGACGCCGAGCCGTTCGGCGTCGGCGCGGCCGATCTGGACGAACGCTCCCTCGGAGGTCTCGAGGAGGTCGGTCGCCCCGACCAGCATCGTGCCGGCGTCGAGCAGGAGCGGGTAGGTGAGGAGCGTGAACGGCCGGTGCTCGTCGAGGCGGCGCAGGTGCGGCGGCGGCATGTCGACGCGTGAGCGCTCCCGATCGTCGCGCTGAAGGGAGACCATCTCGCGGCGTAGCTCGATCAGGGTCCTCGGGAAGCCGACCCCGGCCTCGTTCGCGAGGAGACTGAGGATCTCCCAGTCGGCTTGCGAAACACCGGCCGGGGCTACCGCCGGCGCGAACCCTTGCGCGCGGCCTTCCCAATTCGTGAGCGTTCCTTCGCGCTCCGCGAAGGCGTTCGCCGGAAGCACGACGTGGGCCCGTCGGGTGGACTCGGTCATCAAGAGATCTTGTGCGACGACGAACGGCGCCTGATCCAAGGCCCGGCGCCCGAGCGTAGCGTCGGCGAAGTCGGTCGCGGGATCGACACCGGCAAGGAGCAAGAGCCCGAGCTCGGCCGAAGCCTCGAGGATAGAACGCGCGTCGCGACCCGGCGTCGCCGGGATCGTGCCGCCCCACACCTGCTCGACCTCCGTGCGTGCGGCAGCGTCGTCCACCCTCCGGCCGCCGGGAAGCAACCTCGGGTGCACGCCCGCCTGCAATCCTCCGCGAACGGCGGCGCGGCGCGGTAGCCAGACGAACCGGGTGCCGAGCGACAACGACAGGTTCCACGCGGCCGCCAGGGCACCGGGGGACTGCGCCAGCCGGTCGCCGCAGATGATCACGGCGTCCGGGCCGGCGGAGGCCAGCGCGTCGGCCAGAGACCCGATGTCGCCGGCCGACGCTCGCGACTGATCGAGCAACGTCGTGGCGTTCGGTCCCGTCGCCGCCGCGCGAAGCGCCTCGTCGACGCCTTCGAACCCGCGCGCTGCCAGCTCGGAAGCGATCCCCAGGAGGATCCCGGCCTCGGTGCCCGGCGGGCAGACCACGGAGCGGGCTCCGGTGCGGCCGCCGAGCGCCGACGTGCGCGCGCCGATCTCGAAGACGACCGCGCCGCGTCGGGCCGCCTTGTGGACGCGGAGGAACACGATCGGAGACTCCTGTTGCAGGTCCGAGCCGACCACGACGATGGCCTTCGCGCTCTCGAGATCGCCGTACGACGTAGCGGCGCCGGACACGACCTGCTCGACGATCGAATCCTCTTCCGCCGATCCGGCGCGCATCCGCTGGTCGATATCGTTCGTGCCCAGTACGGTGCGCGCGAAGCGCGACAACGCGTACGCGTCCTCGTCGGCGAGGCGCCCGCCGGAAAGGACCGCCGTCGGCGTCCCGGCGCGCTTGGCGCCGTCGAGGCGCTCGATCACGACGCGGATCGCCTCGGCCCATGAGACGGCGACGAATTCTCCTTCCTTGCGGACGAGCGGCTCTGAGATCCGCTCGGGACGCTGGACGTAGGCGAATCCAAAGCGGCCCTTGTCGCAGCTCCAGACCTCGTTCACCTCGGCGTTGTCCGCGGCCAGCACGCGCACGATCTGGTCGCGGCGGGTCTGGACGACCGTGTTGCATCCGGCCGAGCACTGGTTGCACACGCTCGGCGAGGAGACCATGTCGAACGGTCGCGCCTTGAACCGGAACTGCGCGCCGGTCAGCGCGCCGACCGGACAGATCTGGATGACGTTGCCGGAGAAGACGCTTTCATACGGCTCGTCCTCGAAGATCGCGACCTGCTCGAGAGCGCCTCGCTCGAACAGCTCGATGAACGGATCACCGGAGATCTCGTCCGCGAAGCGGGTGCACCGCGCGCACAGCACGCAGCGCTCGCGATCGAGATAGACCAACGAGCTGATCGGGACCGGCTTCACGAACCGGCGCTTCGGATCGATGAAACGGCTACCGCCGGGGCCGTACGCGAGCGCTTGATCCTGCAACGGGCACTCGCCGCCCTTGTCGCACATCGGGCAGTCGAGCGGATGGTTGATCAGCAGCAGCTCGAGCACGCCTTCCTGCGAATCGGCCGCCATCTCGGAGGTGAACTGCGTTTTGACCATCATCCCCTCGGTCACCGGGGTCGTGCAGGCCGTAAGCGGCTTCCGCTGCCCCTCGACCTCGACGAGGCACTGCCGGCACGCGCCGAGCGGCGCCAGGTAGGGATGGTCGCAGAACCGTGGGATGTAGGTTCCGATCCCCTCGGCTGCGCGGATGATGAGCGTCCCGTCGGGGACCGTGATCTCCCGGCCGTCGATGGTGAGCGTGACCGGCTTGCGCTCAGCGGCCAAACGGGCACCCCTTCTGCTTGATGTGGGCCGCGTACTCGTCGCGCCAGAGCTTCACCGTCGAGGTCACCGGCGCGATCGCGAAGTCCCCGAGCGCACAGAACGAGCGGCCGCCGATGTTCCCGGCGACGTCGACCATGATGTCGAGGTCCGCTTCGCGCCCTCCGCCGTCCTCGAAACGGCGCAGGGTCGACTCGAGCCAATAGGTCCCTTCGCGGCACGGCGTGCACTTCCCACAAGACTCGTGCGCGTAGAACCGCGTGTAGCGCAGGGCCGCGCGCACCATGCACGCGTCCTCGGCGAACACGATGATTGCGCCGGTGCCGAGCAGCGAGCCTGCGGCGGCGACCGACTCCCAGTCCATGTGCACATCGAGCTTGTCCGGCCCGAAGAACGGGGTCGACGACGCGCCCCCAGGCGTGAACGCCTTCAGCTTTTTTCCCTCCTTCACCCCTCCGGCGTGTCCCTCGATGAGATCGCGCGCCGTCGTCGAGAACGGCACCTCGAAGTTGCCCGGCCGCACCACGTCCCCGGAGACGCAGAACATCTTGGTGCCCGGCGACTTCTCGGTCCCCAGCCCGCGGAACCATTCCGGCCCCCGGACCATGATGTGCGGCACGCACGCGAACGTCTCGACGTTGTTGACGACCGTCGGCTTCCCGTAGAGGCCGTGCGTCGCAGGGAACGGTGGCCGGAGCCGCGGCTGCCCGCGCCTCCCCTCCAAGGACTCGAGCAGTGCGGTCTCTTCGCCGCAGATGTAGGCGCCGGCACCGCGGTGGATGATCAGGTCGAGGTCGAAGTCCGTTCCGAGGATGTTCCGGCCGAGGTATCCCTTCTCGTACGCCTCGCGCGCGGCGCGCTCGAGGACTCGGGCCGCGTACGCGAACTCGCCGCGAACGTAGATGTACATCTGTGTGCAGCCGATCGCGTAGGCCCCGATCGCCATGCCCTCGATCAACTGGTGCGGATCTTTCTCCATCAGCTCGCGGTCCTTGAACGTCCCCGGCTCGCCCTCGTCGGCGTTGCAGACGATGTAGCTGGGACGCACGTCTCGGGGGATGAAGCCCCATTTCACGCCGGTCGGGAACCCGGCGCCGCCCCGGCCGCGCAGGCCCGCGGTCTTCACGGTCTCGATCACGTCGGACGGCGACATGGCGAGCGCCTTGCGAAGCCCTTCGTATCCGCCGCTTTCGACGTACGCGTCGAGCGACCCGTCGCCCGCGAACCGGGCGGTGATGACCTTCGTCTCCCGGATCGTGGCGGTCGCCGTGTCGCTCATCGCGGCGCCTCCACGCCCGACATCCGGCGGTTCACTTCGGCGAAGTCGGGCGGGGCGTCCCCACGCGCCGCAGGCGGCGGCATCCCGCCGGCGCGGAGGCCGCGGACGATCTCGACCAGCGCGTCCGCGCCGAGCCCCTCATAGTTCTCGTAGTTGACCGACACGACGGGCGCACCGTCGCAGGCGCACAGGCACTCGACCTCTTCGAGCGAGACCAGGCCGTCGGACGTGGTGCCGCCGCAGCCGATCCCGCACTCCTGCTCCAGCGCCTGTTTGACCTCGTTCGCGCCGGCGAGCGTGCACGACGGCTGCGTGCAGATGCTGACCAGCCAGCGACCCTGCGGGTGTCGTTTGAACATGGTGTAGAAGGTGGAGACGGCCGCCACTTCCGCGCGGGTCAGGCCGAGCAGGTCGGCGATCTCACCCGTCGCCTCCTTGGAGACGTAGCCCTGCTCTCCCTGAGCGAGATAGAGGAGCGGCAACAGCGCACTCTGTGAGCGGCCCTCCGGGTAACGGGCGATCAGCTTGCGCGCCGACGCGTGGAAGCCCGAGGAGAGCGGCGGCGCGCCGCCGTTCCCGTTCGTCATCGGTCCACCCCGCCCATGACCGGATCCACGCTCGCGACCGCGGCGATCACATCCGCGATGAGCCCGCCCTGGACCATATGAGGAACGCTCTGGAGGTTGACGAAGCTGGGGTCGCGCACGTGCACGCGCCACGGCTTCGTGCCGCCGGTCGAGACGACGTGATAGCCGAGCTCGCCACGCGGAGACTCGATCGGGACGTACACCTCGCCGACGGGAACCTTGAAGCCTTCCGTGACGAGCTTGAAGTGATGGATCAGCGCTTCCATCGACTCGCCCATGATCTTGCGGATGTAATCGGGCGAGTTCCCGAGCCCGTCGGGTCCGAGTTGGAGCTGTGCCGGCCACGCGATCTTGGGATCCTCGACCATGACCCGTCCGCCGGGCAGATCGTCGATCACCTGCCGGACGATGCGCAGCGATTGCCGCATCTCGGCGAGCCGCACCACGTATCGGCCGAAGCAGTCGCTCGCGTCGTGGGTCGGAACGTCGAACTCGTAGCGCTCGTACCCGCAGTACGGCTGCGACTTGCGCAGATCGTGCGCCACTCCGGACGCACGCAGCATCGGCCCCGTGACTCCGAGCGCGAGCGCGGTAGCGGCGTCGAGGCGGCCGATGCCTTTGTTCCGGTCGAGCCACACCGGGTTGTTCGAAAGGAGGTTCTCGTAATCGTTCAGTTTGCGTGGGAAGTCGTCGATGAACGCGCGAACCTGATCGAGCGCCCCATCGGGAAGATCCTGGATCACGCCGCCGGGCCGGATGAACGCGTGGTTCATACGCAGGCCGGTGATGAGCTCGAACAGGCCGAGGATCGTCTCGCGCTCGCGGAACCCGTACAACATCATCGACAACGCGCCGAGCTCCATCCCGCCCGTCGCGAGCCACACCAGATGCGACGAGATGCGGTTCATCTCGCAGAGCATCACGCGGATCGCCTGCGCACGGGGCGGCGCCTCGATCCCGAGCAGCTTCTCGACCGCCAGGCAGTAGGCGAGCTCGTTGTAGAACGGCGCGAGGTAGTCCATGCGCGTCACGAACGTGACGCCCTGGGTCCACGAGCGAACCTCGGTGTTCTTCTCGATCCCGGTATGCAGGTAGCCGATCACGGGCGAGCAGTTCAAGACCGTTTCGCCATCGAGCTCGAGCACCAGCCGGAGGACGCCGTGCGTGGAAGGGTGCTGCGGCCCCATGTTGATGATCATCGTTTCGTCTTCGGCGCCGACGACCACCTGGTCCCAGTCGCTCCCCCCGACGTTGAGCTCACGCGTGCTCACGCGATCCTCCCGGGATAGCCGGTTGTTGTCGTGGGCTGACGGCGGATGTCGGGAGGCGGCACCATCGCGCCCTTGAACTCCACCTTCGTTCCGCCGAGGGGATAGTCCTTGCGCTGAGGATGGCCCTCCCAATCGTCGGGCATGAGGATGCGCCGCAGGTCGGGATGACCCGCGAAGACGATGCCGAAGAAGTCGTACGCCTCGCGCTCCTGCCACTCGGCCGTCGGGTACACGCCGGTCACCGACGGAACGGTCTCGTCGCCTTCCGCCAGGAAGACCCGCAGGCGCAGCCGGACATTCTGGCTCAGCGAAAGCAAGTGATACGCGATCAGGAACCGCTCGGCGGAGGGGGCAACGCCGAGGAAGTCGACGCCGGACAGGTCGGCGAGCAGCTCGAAGGAAGCCTCGTCACGCAGATAGGTGCAGATCTCGGCGATCCGGTCGCGCGAGACCCGAAGCGAGACTTCGCCGAACAGCTCCTCCGGCTCGGAAACGTGCTCGGGAAAACGTTCACGAAGTCCCGCGCAGACCTGTTCGAGCGATCCTTCCATCCTGGGATCTACCTCTTGACCAGCGGCTCGAGCTTGATCTTGGCGTGAAGCTTGAGGATCGCGTCCATCAGCTGTTCCGGCCGTGGGGGGCAGCCGGGGACGTACTCGTCGACCGGGACGATCTGGTCAACGCCCTGGACGATCGCGTAGTTGTTGAACATCCCGCCGCACGACGCGCAAGCGCCCATCGAGATGACCCACTTCGGCTCGGGCATCTGGTCGTAGATCTGCCGAAGGACCGGTGCCATCTTCTGCGATACGCGGCCGGCGACGATCATCAGATCCGCCTGCCGAGGCGATGCACGGAACACCTCCATCCCGAAGCGCGCGAGATCGTGGTGTGCCGCACCGGTCGCCATCATCTCGATCGCGCAACACGCGAGGCCGAACGTCGCCGGCCAAAGCGAGCCGGCACGCGCCCACTGAACGAACTTGTGGACGCTGGTGAGGAGGATCCCGCTCGGGAGCTTCTCCTCGATGCCCATCTATGCCCCGATCCGCTCGGGCTTGGGTTTGGGCTCGGGCTTCGGAGCCGGCACCGCGCCGAGGCCACGCTCGCCGGGTCCGTAGAGCATCGCTCGCTCGATCATCTGTTGACCGATCGCGCGCCGGTAGGAAACCGTGTCCTCTTCCCAGTCGAGGCCGCCACGCTTCCAGATGTAGAGGTAAGCGACGAACAAGAAGGCGACGAAGACGCCCATCTCGATGAGCCCGAAGAGGCGAAGCTCTCGGAAGATCACGGCCCAGGGATAGAAGAACACGACCTCGACGTCGAAGATTATGAACAGCATCGCGATCAGATAGAACTTCACGGGGAAGCGCTCGTTCGGGAGCCGTTCGGGAGTGATCCCACATTCGTACGGCGCTTCTTTCGCCGCCGACGGCTTGTGCGGCCCCATCTTCGACGCGACGTAGATCGACGCCACCGCGAACACGGTGGCTATGCCGAAGAGGATCAGGATGGGCAGGTAGTCAGCGAGCACGAGCCTCCCTCGCCTCGACCGAGCGCCTCACGATAAGAACTTGCTTTCGGCGCATGCAAGCCGCTCGCACGTTCACGAGCGCACCAACCGAGACCGGACGGCGGCGCTCAGCCCTTCACCGCCGCACGCAGGCCGGGCGCGACGCGCGCCAGCGCGTTGATGATCCGGTCGTAGGCGTCGCCGTCCCGCGGGTCGGTGAGGTTGCCGAGGATCCGGAAGGCGAACTTCATAGCGGTCCGGTTCGGCAGGGCGTATTTGGTCAGAAGCCCCATCGTCTGTCCCTTGCCGAGCAGCCGCGCGAAGACCCGGCCCATCACGAAATAGCCCTCGTAGGCGTCGTAGACGCGGTCTACATAGGAGCGCACCGCCCCCGCGTCACCGGCCGTCAGGGCGTCGTCGGCCGATTCGGCGGACAGCCGGCCGGTCTCCATCGCGTAGGCGATCCCCTCGCCGTTGAACGGATTCACCACGCCGGCCGCGTCCCCGACAACCATCAGGCCGGGGCGCGCAAGGAGCGAGCGGTTGAAGCCCATCGGGAGTGGTCCCCCGCGCGGCTTGCCGACCCGGTTCTCCGGCGCTAAACCCCATTCCGGCGGGAGGCCGGCCAGCCAGTCCTCCAACATCCGCTTGTAATCCGTCTGCTGAAAATGGGGGCTCGTCGACAGGAGCCCGAGTCCCACGTTCACCATCCCGTCGGGGAGGGGGAAGAGCCACCCGTAGCCGGGCAACAGGTGATCGCCGGACCAGAGCTCGAGGAACGACTCGAAATACGTTTCCGCCGACTTCGGACTTCGGTAGTAAGCACGCATAGCGACGCCCATCGGCCGGCTGGGGAGGCGGTGTCCGCCCAGCGACATAGCGAACCTGCTCGATGCGCCGTCGGCCGCGATCACGACCGGCGCCTCGACCCTGGCTCGGTCGCCGTTGCGAGCGACCTCGACGCCGGTGACGACCCCCGCCCGATCGGTGAGCGGCCCCTCGACACTCGTGGATTCCCAGACCGTAGCGCCGGCGTCGCGCGCGTGATCGAGGAGCAGCGCATCGAAGTCGAGCCGGGTTCTCACGAGTCCGTAATCCGGCAACGTCGCGAGCTCCGGCCACGGGAGGTCGAGGACCATACCCGAACCGTAGATCCGGAGCCCGTCGGCCCGCGCCCATTCCGGGCCCTCGGTCTTCACCCCCATGTCCTCGAGACAGCGCACCGCCCGGGGCGTGAGGCCGTCGCCGCACACCTTCTCGCGCGGGAACGCGGACTTCTCGACGACGAGCACCCGGCGTCCGGCGCGCGCGAGCCAATAGGCGGCGGTCGAGCCTCCGGGGCCTCCGCCGACGACGACCGCGTCGAACGAGGCGTCCGAAATCGGCTCGTGCCCGGCGACGGCCGGCGCAGCCTGGCGCTTCCGCGCGCGCTTCGCCGCTTTGTTCTCCGTCACCGTCGCACCCAGCCCTCGCTTTGTGAACGCTTTCACAAGAATGCTACGCCGGACCCGGGAGTGGGTACAAGCGGAGACACGATCCAGGGTTCAACACTCTGGGATGGCTTCAGTTTCACCCTTGCGCGATGAGACACGCTTAGTCCCATCGCTCCCTCCGGGGGGAGCCCAGGCTCAACCGCACGCCCAACGGCCTCGATTTGTTGACATCCGGGGGAAAAGAGAGAATATGCCCGTAATAGGCGTATTAGGCGCCTTTCCCGGCCGCTCACGAGTACGGATACGAACCCAAGATGGTCAGAACTATCAGGCGATCGCGCCGTACTACGGTCGCAGTGCTTCTGCTCTCGGCCGCACTCGTCTCCATAGCAACAAAAGCTGAAGCCGAACACCCCTGGCGCTTTGCGGATCCCTCGAAAGTGCTGTACAGGATCGCGCAGGGCACCGGGATCCCTGCATAGATGTTCCCCTTCATCAGAGACGCCGCCGACGCGTGGAGTGAGACGCCGACCCCGCTGAATCTGATCAACTGCCCTTCGAATAGCTGCAGCCTGGTGGTCCGCGCTTACCACGCCGACGACGGCAACGGCGGGAGCGGAGGATGTATTGTCTGGGACTCCAATGGCTACTGCGCTCCGAATCAGGGCTACGTCAAGCTCAATATCGGATGCACCGGAAACACCTGCGGGCCGCAGGAGACCACACCTCGCTACAACAAGTGGATCGTCATGCACGAGCTGGCCACGCGATCGGCCTCACCCACTCAACTGGGAAACACTCGGTCACAAGCTACGGATCGTGCAATGTACAAGCTAGCGAAACCGGCTGGTGCGTGTCTCGCCCGAACTCGGGCGACGCTAACCGCGTGAACGTGAAATACCTGGTGGATTGGTCCGATGATGGCCAAGGAGCGACCTGCTCAATCATCCGAACAGCGCAGGGAAACAATGAATCCTACTGGGACAGACTCCACAGCTGGAATGCTCAAGCCAGCGAGCTTGCCGGGCAGAGCGTCGGAAAGGCGGGCGTCGACTCACCCCTCGGCGACAAGCTGACGTTCCATCCAACCTGTTGAGAGCGACCCAAATGAAGCGATCCCTCATATCGGTACTCGCAGCCGCCGGCGTGGCGACCATCGTCGCGATCATGGTCCTGGCTCGCGGAGGCGACGCCGGGCAGCGGACGGCGGCTTCGCCTTCCTTGCTGCCGCCGGCCCTTAGGGGCAACCCGCCCGCGGCAGACGCGCCACCCTGGCCCGCGGAGTCCACCCTCGGCCTCAAACCGATGGAGGGCGCAACACCGGCGGACTGCGATCAGCCTAGGCACGGAGGCCACTGGGTGGATCCCGCGCGCGGGTGGCCATGGACCCTCGAGGCGCTCACCGAGCAGAACCTCTTCGTCGCGATCGTTACCGCCGAGTCGCAGCGGGGCTACTGGACGCGCACCGAACCAGGGGGCGTTGGTCCCTTTTCAGGACCGGACGACGTTGCTCCGATCACAACGACGAACTATCGAGTACAGCGCTCCCTCAAGGGATCGCTTCCCCCGGTCGTCCAAAGCGATCATTTCGGCGCACGGAAGGACGGATCGTTCCCGTGCTCCTCATGGGCCTACGAGATCGAGAACAACCCGCTCCCGGAAGTGGGCAGCACCTACGTGCTGTTCATCGAGAAGAGCCTCGGTGCCGGACGCTTCAGGACCAAGTTCGGGAGCGCCGCACACCTCCCGATAGTCGACGGTGTCGTCCACTCGCTCCGCGACGTGAATCCCCGGGCCGATACTTCGATCCACATGAAGCCCGAACCCCTCGAGGCCTTCGTCGCCCGCTTCGAGTAGAGCCTCCCACCCGAACGAGCCTTGGTCGATTCGCCCAGCCCCTAGAGGAGAGAACGATGGTTAAGCGCGAGCCGGCCGGAACGGTCGGTCGTGAAGTCGCCGCAATCGTTACCGTCCTCGCTCCTTGCCGCGACGACTGCTCTCGTCGTCGCGACGCGTCCCGATGCGACCATGGCCGGCACGAAGGACCCGAGCGCGTCGCGTGCGTCCATCGTGCCGGGTCCCGACTCCCCGCCCTGGCCCCCGGAGTCGAACCTCGGCCTCAAGCCGAGGCGGAGCGCCACACCGTAGACAATCCGACTTCTTCTTCGATCCCGTCGCTTCCCGCCGTCGGCCAGAGCGGTCAGCTCGGTGCGCGCGAGGACGCATCATTCCCGTGCTCAGCATGGGCCTACGAGATCGAGAATGACCCGCCCCCGGAGGTGGGCGCCACGTACGTGCTGTTCCTTGCGGAAGATCTGGGTGGCGGACGGTTCAAGACTCGATCCACAAGCGCCGCTCACCTCTTGCTTGTCGACGGCGTGGTCTACTCGCTCTTCGATGTGGATCCCCGGTCCGGCTCGGAATTCTCGATCCGCATGAAGCCCGAACCGCTAGAGAGCTTCGTCGCGCGCTTCGCGTGACCCTCAGCCGCGGAGCGCCGGGATGATCTTGGTGCCGAACGTCTCGACCGACGCGGCGGCGACGTCGGATTGCGTGCCCGGCGGGGCGAGGATGGCCGAGACGAACGCGTCTTCCAGACCGAGCGAATCGAGCTCGCGGACGTGGGGCGCCAGCGTGTCGACGATCTGCTCGGGCGAGCCGCAGATCGTCGCCGCGCGCACGGCGTCTTCCCACTTCGCGGCTTCGTCGCGGGCGCCGGTCACGTCGAGCTTTCCTTGTCCCCACATCGCATACGAGCCCCGCACATGCAGGATGCCGTCGCGGATCTTCGCCCAGCCGTCGTCGGGGTCGGCGCCGATCCCGATCGGGATGAACATCCCGGACCGGTACGGCCCGGAGACGCCGAGCCTCTTCCTGATCTCCAGCATCTCCTTTGCGCGGGCGAATGAATCCGATGGTGCTCCCGTCGACGTGGGGAAATGTCCGTCGCCCATCCGAGCGGCGCGCTCCAGGGCCGGCGCCGACCCACCGCCGAGCCAGATCGGGATCTTGTGCGCCGGTGCCGGCCGGATGAGCACATCCTCGTAGCTGAGCATCCGCCCCTTGTAGGTGAACCGCTCGCCGGTCCAAGCCAGCCGCAGCACTTCGACGAACTCTTCGAGCCGGCGACCGCGACCCTTCGTCGGCACGCCGAACATCCGGTACTCCTCGGGCACCCAACCGAGCCCGAGACCGAGGTTCAACCGGCCGCCGGAGATGTTGTCGAGCACGGCTGCGTCCTCTGCGACGCGAAGCGGGTTGTGGAAGGGAGAAAGCATCACCGCGGTCCCGATCTCGAGCCGTTCGGTCTTGGCCGCGACGGCAGAGAGGAACGGCAGCAGCGCGGGGATGTATCCATCGGATGCGCCGTGGTGCTCGGCGAGCCAGAACGAGTCGAAGCCGACGCGCTCGGCGTGCCGCGCGTGCTCGAGGGTGTCGGCGTACAGCTGCGCGTGGCTGCGCTTGTCCCAAGGTGGGATCTGAAGCGTGAACTGCCCGAGACCGAACTTCACAGCCCGGCCAAGCGCAACGCGACACGAACGACGCCGGTCGCCGGCGCCTCGAACGAGCCGGCTTCGGTCACCGAGTAGGTGATGATGTAGAAGAGGCCCCACGCGACGACGGCCGCGATCGCGACGAGCAGCCAGCCCGGAGCGCGGCGGCGGGTGATGCGGATGCCGCCGATCTCTTCGACCAGACCTTCACGCGGCGGAGGCCTTCGCGCCATCATCCCTCCCCGCAGGTGAGGTTCAGCAGATACGCCGCGAGCGCTTGAAGCTCGCCGTTCGAGAGATAGTCGTACGGGGGCATCGTCGAGTGTTCGCGCGCCGCCTGTGGGTCCTTCAGATGGTTCACGAACCAGTTCGGATCGTCCTCGCGATCGCCGACGCATGCGAGATCCGGGCCGAGGCGGATCACGCCGATCAGGTTCGGGGCCTCGTTGTCGTAGAGCCCAGCCTCCGACGGCGCCGCGCCCAGTAGCGAGTCCGAGAACGTGTTCCGCACGGCCTGCGTGTGGCACGCGAAGCATGTCTCACGGATGTAGAGCGCTCGCCCTTCGAGGGCGAGCGCGTCGTAGGAGCGAGGCTCCCCGGCGTCGTCCGCCTCGCTGGACTGGCCGGTGATCGGCAGCAGGACGGTGACGACGAACGCGAGTACGAGACAGAAGATCGTGCCGACGATCACGCCGGCCGGACCGACCATCCCGCGCTCGCTACGCATCCGGCACAGATTCATGCACCCGCTCCTACCGGCTCCGGCGCCGGCTCGGCGGCGACCGGCAGCTCGATCTCGATGTCTTCGCCGTTGACGACGGTGTTGATCAAGTTCCGGATGAACACGAACAGGCCGAGCACCACGAGCGTGCCGCCGGCGATCCTCATGATGAACAGCGGACGCACGGCGAGCGAGACGACGTACCAACCCTCGCCCGTAGAGATCGGCTGTTCGGTCTGGACGCCGGCGATCTGTAAGAAACCCTGGAGGAGGCCGGCCACGGCCATCGAGACCACGACCGTCGCGAGTCCGACGATGGTCAGCCAGAACTGCCTCGCGGCCCACGCCGCGCTGTAGAGCCCGCGGCCGATGATCCGCGGGAAGAGGTGATACACGAGCCCGACCAGGATCATGCCCAGGCCGCCGGCGATCGCCGTTTGGGTAGCCATCTCCCAGGTGGTGAACCCGACGACGTTCTGAACGGTGCGGAGTGAGCCGAACGCGAGGAGCAGAGAGCCGAACGACAAGAACACGGTTCCGCCGAGCACGTAGCGAACCGACGGCTCTTCGAAGACCTTCGCCCACGCGCCCTTCATCGTCCCCCAGAAGTTCGAGAACACGCAGAGCGCGGGGATGATCAGCCATCCGGAGAAGGTGATCGCTGCCGTCTCGAGGTGGTCGGGGCCCGGCCCGAGGACGGCCCAGACCTGACCCACCCACGGCGCCGCGAACACGAACGACCAGAAGCCGATGATCGCGAGCCGGTCCGAGTAGATCGGCAGCCCCGTCGCACGGGGAAGCACGTAGTAAGCGGTTCCGATGCCCATCAGAACCAGACCCGCTCCCATCCCTGCGATCGCGAAGCCGGCCACGATCTGTTGGTCGACGCCGAAGTAGTACGGAGCCGCGAGGTTGCCGAAGCCGTAGGTCACCGGCAGAACCACGATCGCCGCGAGGTAGTACCAGAGCGGAACGGCAAGCCTCTTCTCGGTTCGCCGCGCGACGGTCGCGACCACGTTCTGCGCGACCATGAGCATCACGTTGAGCAAGAGCAGGTCGATCGGCCACGGGAGCTCGAGACCGCTGATCCCTTGGGTGCGACCGAGGAGCAACAGCACGACCCCTGCCAGCACCACCTGGTTGTGGAGGATCACGGTCTGCGCGCCGATGCGCTCGCTCCACAGCTTCCGTCCGCTCACACGCGGGACGACGGCGAACATCGCCGCCACGGATCCCATGAAGAGCACCCCCCAGGTCATGACCGCCGTCTCGGCGGCAGCGAGCCGGCCGTAGCTCAGGAACGAGATCTGGGAAGCGAACCCGGGGAACACGAGCTTGATCGCGATGACCAGGGCCAGCATCAAGCCGACGGTGAACCAGATCGTCGACGAGACCATCGCGTACTTCGCGGCGGAGTCCGGCTTCGTCGGGAGCATCCCGGGGAACCGCGCGAGGATGGGCTCGATGTACTGGTTGCGGAGCTTGTCGACGCGGGCACGCATCTCGGCCTGACGCGCGCGCATCACCTCGCCCAGCGTCGGCGGACGGACGGCCTGCTTCCTCGGCGGCATCCCTCAGCCCCGCGCGCTCAGATCGTGGGTCATCTCAAGCTCCGCGATCACTTCGCGTACGAGTGGAGCCCGACGATCCAGAGGTTGACGACGTAGTAGGTGACCCACAGCGACACGAACCCGGCCGTCGCGATCAGCGCCGCGCGGCGCCCCCGCCAGCCGGACGTCGCGCGCGCGTGCAGGTACCCGGCGTAGATGGTCCAGGTCACGAACGCCCACGTCTCCTTCGGATCCCATCCCCAGTATCGGCCCCACGCCTTCGAAGCCCAGATCGCGCCGCAGATGGTTCCGAACGTCCAGATCGGGAACGCGATCGCGTGCGCGCGGAACGCGAGGCCGTCGAAGGTGTCGGCGCTCGGGAGCCGGGCCCAGAAGCCTTGCAACGCCGCCGACCGTCGGCTGGGGTCTGCCTCCGACTCGAGATAGTCGACCGGGAATCCGTCTTTCTCTTCGACGGTGGGCCCGGCGTACGCAGCGCCAACCGTGCTGCCGGAGAACGCGGCGCCTGCACGCCGTTCTGCACGGTCCTTGAGCAGATAGAGGACCGTGAAGATGAATGCGATCGAGAAGACGCTCGACGCGGTGATCATCGCGATCACGTGGATCTTCAACCAGATCGAGTTCAACGCCGGAACCAGTGGTCCCGCCGGGGCGTAGAGCTGTCGCGCGAATGCCATGGTCACGACCGAGATCGCCATCACGAAGCCACCGAGCTCGCGCAGCCGGTACCGCCCGTCGACCACGAGCAGATACCCCAGGACGACGAGGAGCGCGATCATCGAGGAGTACTCGTACATGTTGCCCCACGGCACCCGTTCCGACGCGATCCCACGCGATGCGATGGATGCGGCGTGGGCGACCGCGCCGACCGCGGCCACGACGACCGCAGCCGTCGATGCGCCCTTGGCTCGGTACGCGAACGCTACGATGAACGAGACGAGCGAAACGGCGTAGAGGACGAGGGCAACCCAGAACAGCGTGTCCGAGAGCTGGGCGAGCGACTGGTCAGCCATCGCTCGGCCCGCTCCGCGCGAGGTCTCGGTCGAGGTTGCGCACGAGCGCCTTGAACTCCTCTTCGAACGCGGCTTTGCGCTGGAAAGCCTGGCCGGCCACCTCGACGCGCGTCCCCGCAGCGTCGGGTGAAGCGCGGATCCAGACCCGCCGGCGGGAACTATACAGGGCGGTTAACAGGCCCACCAAGATGAGGATCGCCGCGGCGAGCATGATCGGCGTCCCGGGATCCGAGGCGATCTGGAACACCGAGTACTGCTTCACCTCTGGGAACGAAACCGTGATCCCGTCGCCCAGATCGGTGGTCCCGGCCACCGGTACGCCGCCGACCGTGGAGGCCGACATCGCCGTCTTGTCGAGGACGTAAACCGATTGCGGCCGATCCAGACCCAGGTCGCCACGGAACGACTGGAAGAACAGGACCGGCCGGCGCGCGTAGGGCGACCGGTTGAAGGCTGTTTCGTCGGAGCCGTCGTCGTTGGTGTCGGCGGTCTGGAGGTCGTTGTAGAAGTAGAGCTCGAGCCCGAGCTGTCGCGGCTTCGTCTGGGGAACTTTCACCACACCACGCCAGGCACCGGTCTGGGAGTCCTGCAGGACGATGACCGGTCCATCGGAAAGCACGTTCCCGTTCTGCGAGACGACGACGCGCGGCGCGTATCCCCAGGCCAGCTGGAACACGTTCACACCGCGATAGACGAACGGCTCGTTGACCCGGATCCTCGTGTCCTCGACCTGCTCGTCGTCTTCGTAGACCCTGATGCGCGAGATGAACTCCTTCGGGATCCCGTTCTCATGGAACTGCACGTTGAAATCGGTGAGCTCGACGGAGAAGCCGCGGTGCCGCTCGTTGAAGAACCGGCCCTCGTCGATCTGATCGTAGGCGACGTGCGTGTCGGTGAACCGCTCCCCCTCGACCACGGCGACCTGACCACTGAATCCGAATCCTTTCCCGACGACGATGCCGAGGAGGAGCACGAGGAAGGCGGTGTGGAACAGGATCGACCCCAGCTCGCGGATGTGACCCTTCTCTCCGGCGACGGTCCCGTTCGAGCGAACCATGCGGAACCGCCCGCGGCGCAGCGATCGCTCGGCCTCCGCGAGTGCGCGCTCGGGCGGCACAGGCACGAGCGTTTCGCGGTACTGCTGGAGCCCGGTAAGCGTCCCGTCGGTGCGTGGGCGCGACCGCATCTGACGGACGATCGCCATAGTCCTCGGAACGATGCACCCGACAACGCTGACCAGAAGCAGAGCGTAGATCGCCGTGAACCACCACGACCCATAGACATCGAACAAGCCGAACCACTCGGCGAGCCTCGCCCAGCTCGTGTGGGCCGCGATCCAGTCGTTGACCTTTAACTCGTTGACCGGCCGCTGTGGGAAGAGGCTTCCGACCGATGCGCCGGCGGCGAGCACGAAGAGCAAGATGATCGCCGTGCGCATCTGGCGGAGCTTCCGCCAGCCTCCTCTGAGGAATCGCACCGGCGACACCGGCACGCGCGGCGGCGGTGTCGTCTGAGCTTCGATCGGCGGCGCCTGCATCGGGATCAGATCGGCGGCGTGAAGCGGACGACCCAGCGGCGGATCGGCGCCAGGAGCTCTCCCCACGTGTTGGTGACGAGCATCACGCCGATGGCGACCATGAACACCCCGCCGACGAGCGTCAAGGCGTTCAGGTGCCGGCGGATCGCGACGACCGCGTTGGTCGCCCGTCGGAACGCCAGCCCGCCGAGGATGAACCAAATCCCGAACCCGAGCGAGAACGAGAACAACAACACCGCCCCCCGGAGAGCGGAACCCTCGGTGCCGGCGATGGTCAGGATCGTAGCCAGACCCGGTCCGACGCAGGGAACCCAGCCCACGGCGAAGGCCATACCGAGCGGCATCGCGCCGATCAGGCCCGCCTTCGGACGGGCGTCGATACCTCGCTCCCGGCCGACGACCCGCGCGATCCGCAATCCGCCGCGTGCGAGCGCCGCCCCGGCTCCGCTCGATCCCGCAGCTGCCGTCAGCCGCGGCACGAACACGGTGACCAGGAACGCGATGCCCATGGCGATCACGAACACGCCGGCGACCCGCTCGACGATGGTGAAACGGTCGAGCAAGAATCCGCCGACGGCGCTTGCGGTCGCACCCAGCGCCGTGAAGATGATCGCGAAGCCGAGCATGAACAGCAGGGTTCCCGCGAGCACGCGCTTCCGTTGCGCGCCGCTGTCCAGTACCTCGCCGCTGACACCCGACACGTATGAGAGGTATCCCGGGAGCAACGGCAAGATGCAGGGCGTGAAGAAGGAGATCACGCCGACGAAGAACGCAACGAGGATCCCCGCGCTACCCGCTATCGCTCTCTTCACGCCCTCCTTAGACTGGGAGAGGAACGCGACCGGCTCAACCCGCGAGAGCTCCAAGTTCAGGATCTCGATCAGCTGCTGCTCTCGCGCCGCACCGATGATCTTCCACGCGATCCTGCCCTTGCGGTCGAGCACGAACGTCGTAGGCGGAGTGTTCATGCGGAACTTGTGCGCGATCCTCGAGTCCGGGTCGGAGATCGACGGGTACGGCACCGCGAACTCCGCGAGATACGCGAGCGCCGCCGCCCGTTGATCGCGGATGTCCACCCCGAGGAAGCGGACCCCTTTCCCATCGAAGAGCTGAGAGACGCGGACGAGCCCCGGCTGTTCGACGCGACACGGCGGACACCACGATGCCCAGAAGTTGACGACGGTTATCGAGCCTTGGAGTGATCCGCTGGTGACGGTCGCGCCGTCGAGGTCGGTGCCCGTCCATGCTTCCGGCGCCACCCGATCCTTGGGCTCGTAGGAGATCGCGTTGTACCCGACGGCTTGCCCGATCGACTGCCCGACCGTGCCCGTGCCAAGGCCCTTTCCGCCGCAGGCCGAGGCGAGCAGCGCGATTCCTACGAGGAGGAGCGCGAGATGGCGAGCGCGCATCGTGGCACGCGAGCGTAGCAGCGGGTTCGCGGCGGCCGCAGGCCGCCG
>JBBDRM010000126.1:0-1797 GCA_040905475.1 Actinomycetota bacterium | reverse complement strand
CCCCCCCCCCCCCCCCCCCCCCACCCCCCGCGGTCGGCGGAAGCACGAGTCTTGGGGGACAATGACGCCCATGAAGCGATGGGTGATCCGAGGGGTGGCCCTCGTTTCCGTGGCGTTCCTCGCGACTGCCGGGACGTGCAGCACAGGCAACGATCCTGAACCTCCCCCAGCAGCGCGGTGTCAGCCGGAGGGCATCGTGAGCGTCGGCGAGGCCCTCCCTGCTCGGTGCGCGTTCGAGGGCGTGGGCGGCGGAGTCTTCCGGCTGTCCGATCTGGCCGGCAAGCCCTCCGTCATCAACTTCTGGGCCTCGTGGTGCACGTTCTGCATCGAAGAGATGCCGGCCTTCCAGAAGGTGTACGCGTCCTTCGGTGGGAGGGTCGAGTTCGTCGGAGCCGACCTGCTCGGTGTTGACGGCGAGACCCGCGCTGCCGCCGAGAAATTCGCCCGCTCTACCGGCGTCCTATATCCGCTGATCTACGACGACGGAGGGCTCCTCTACGCGCACTTCTCCGCTCGGCTCATCATGCCGGTGACCATCTTCGTTCGGCCGGACGGCATCGTCGCCTACCGTCAGTTCGGCCCCCTCAGCGAAACGGCCCTCCGTGACATCCTGGCGAAAGAGCTCGGTCTCCGATGACCATTTTCGGTCCGAACGGTTGCACCCCGGCCGGGGCCGGGAGATAATAAAAGTGCTCGAAAGAGTTTTCTTTTTGGGGCCGCTTGTGAACTCGTTCACAAGCGGGTACGCGACCTGAACGCGCTGCACGATTGGTACGGGTAGGTTTGGTGAAGGCGTTCCGGCGGGTCGTATAATCCGGCCGCCGGCGGCGAGGAGGACATGGGTCGTTGATGGACTCAACTCTCGGTTTGGCCTTCAACGACACGTCTCCGCTTTGGCTCATCCTCCAGGAGGCCGTCTACCTGGGATTGGCCTTCGCGCTGCTCGGGGTCGCCTACAAGTCCAAGAGCGAGTGGGTTCGCGCCGGGATGGCCACGCTCGGACTCGCCGTCTTGGCCTGGCACGTCCTGGCGATCATCCCGTCCTGGTGGCTCTACTACGCCGACGGCGTCCTCGGATGGGGCGGCAACGGGTGCACGAAGATCGACGCCACCTGCCTGAAGCAGTCGGCCCGCGACATCATCGTGGTCGGCGAGAACGCAGTAGGGCTGGGCGCCTTCGTCGTAGGCTTCCTGATGTGGCAGAAGAAGTTCCCGAAGCAGCTCGCTCCGGGCGAGCCCAAGCGTGAGATGACGGGGGGCTACAAGTGAGCTCCACCTCCAACAAGCCTCCCTTCTACGACGACTACGAGCTGAAGGTCGTCGACCCGGGATGGCTGGCCACCCGGGTGAAGCCCAAGCGGCATATCGGCCTCGACCCCGACCTGTGCATCCTCTGCAGGGCGTGCGAGGACGTCTGCCCGTGGGACTGCATCTACATGCTGTCGCCGGACATCGTCGCCGACGCGGAAGGCGAGAACCTCGAGAAGGCGGCCAAGGGCTCCGAGGCCATCTTCGTGATCGACGACAATGAATGCACGCGCTGTGGGATCTGTGTCGACCGGTGCCCCTCGGACGCGCTGTTCTACGTGACGATGGGTGAGCAGAAGGCCCGCGCGGCCGCGGCGAACGAGTAGGGAGGACGGGGGGCGTGCCGGACAGCCAGAAGCCACTCCTGAGCGAACAGCTCGACATCCTCAAGGAGAAGATCCAGGACTCCCAGGTGTGGAAGTCGATCTTCCGGCCGGGGTCGTACCTCCGTAAGGGCTACAAGTCGACGACGCGCGACCGTGCGCTCGC
>JBBDRM010000125.1 GCA_040905475.1 Actinomycetota bacterium | reverse complement strand
GCGGCCGTCGCGGGCCTTGAACGGCCCGTACGGGATGATCGACTGGTGCCGCATGCCCGATCGGGCCGGCACCCGGCCGGTGTGCCAGTGGAAGTGCGGGAAGTAGCCGAGCCACGAAAGGACCGACTCGAACAGCGACACGTCGTAGTACGCGCCCTCGCCGGTCCGCTCGCGACCGTGCAGCGCTGACAGGATGCCGATCGCGGCGGTCGTGCCGCCGATCAGGTCGGCGACGGGCGGCCCAACCTTCGCCGGCTCCTCCGGCGTGCCGGTCGTCGCGAGCAGCCCGGCCTCGCCCTGGACGAGCAGGTCGAACGCCTTCACCTCGCGGAACGGCCCGTCCTGCCCGTACCCCGACAACGATGCATAGATGAGGCGCGGGTTCTCGGCACGCAATGCCTCGTGCCCGAGCCCGAGCCGATCGGCGACTCCCGGCGCGTAGTTCTCGATGAACACGTCGGCGGTCGCGGCGAGACGGCGGACGACGTCGCGTCCTTCCGGGCGTCCGACGTCGACCGCGAGATCGCGCTTGCCGGCATTGAGCCACACGAAGCCGGTGGACATGCCGCGCACGGCGTCGTCCCAGTAGCGGATGCCGTCGCCGGTGACGGGGCGCTCGATCTTGATCACGTCGGCGCCCATCTCGGCGAGCACGAACGTGCAGTACGGGATGGCGACCGCTTGCTCGAACGCGATCACCTTGACGCCGTCGAGCGGGCCGGCCATGGCCGGGGATTGTATAGGCGTGAGAGAATCGTGCCGGCGGAGGAGGACGCGATGACCCTTACACCGTTCGAGACGGGCCTCGATGAGCAGTACGGGTTCCCGACCTGCCGGGAATGCGGGCCACAACTTCGCGTTGTCGCTCGCGGAGTGCCGTTCTCTCGTGGCTTCGGCGCACGACCTCTTCGCCGGCCTGATCGAGGGCCGCCCCGAGCCCAAGAAGAAGCCGGCGCCGGCGACCTGGTCACCGTCGGGATACGTGTGGCACACGAGCGACTGGCTACGGATCCAATCGCTGCGCGTGTACTCCGTCGAGCACGATCCGGCCTGGACGCCCGACGCGTGGGTGATGCTCGATCCAGACGAGATCGACGGCATGTTCCACTACGACCGACTCCCGACGGCGTCCGGCCTGCTGGCGCTCCGCCAGAGCGTGGCGCTTTTCCTCACCGCCACCAAAAAGCTCGACCCCGAGCGCGTGATCGATCACCCATCCGGAGCGAAACCTTCGATCCTCGACATCCTGCGCATGGTGTCGCACGAAGTCCCACACCACGCGCTGGACATCCGTCGGGGCTTGGGGATCACCTGACGTCATGAGGTTGATCCCGGGGTCGGCCACGCTCCAAGCCGCGGCGAGGATGGCTCGCAACCGCGTGGCCGACCTCCGCCTCGTGGCGGAGATGAACCGCTCCCAGGATCGGGGCCCGCTGCCCGATTTCCTGATCGTCGGCACGGTGAAGGCCGGGACCACCTCCCTGTCCGCCAACCTCCGGCTGCACCCTCGGATCTTCATGCCTCCGCGAGAGGGGTCAAGTTCTTCAACGACCACTTCCACCGAGGCGTCGGCTGGTACCGACAGATCTTCGCCGAGGGCGCCGGAAAGGTCTGCGGCGAGAAAACCCCCGACTACATGCGCGTGCGCCGCTACATGGAGCGGATCCACAAGGTCGTGCCGCATGCCAAGATCATCGTGCTGCTGCGGGACCCCGTCGCGCGCCTCATGTCAGAGATCAACCACAGGATCCATTCCGGCCGGCTCCCGGCCACGGAACGGATCGACGGCCGGTACATGCGCAAGGTCATCCTCGGCGATACGCTCGCGAAGCGTCGGATCTTCGATCGCGGCTTCTACTTGAAGCAGATCCGCGCGAACATCCTGCCCTTCTTCCCGCGCGGGAACGTCCTGATACGGGCCACCGATGAGCGCGCCCGCACGATCGAGCGAGAGCGGCTCCGCAAGGCGCGCCTCGCGGGTCAGCTCATCGGCGAGGACCAGAGTGATCTGACTCTCCGCCTCCTCAACGACATCAGCGACTTCCTGGAGATCCCGCGGTTCACCGGACCCGAGCCCTTCACGGTCTCCGGGGTTCGCGTCTACACGGTTTCGGTGACGGATGAAGCCAAGCGGATCGCCTACGACCTCTACGCCGACCACAACGCACGTCTGGCCGAGTTCCTGGGCTACGACATCCCCGCGTGGCGTGAAGAGATCTCGGTCGAGCGCTAGTTCGGATCCGGCGAGGAATCACCGAATCCGAGCTTCGTGAGTGCGAGCCCCAACCCTGTCAAGCCGATGGCGAGGATGATCGCGCCTGCGACGAAGACGGCCCACGGGAGCTTCGAATACGGAGGCGGCGGTAGCGGCACCATCACGCCACCGAGCGTCATCATCGCGACCGCCGTGCGCGGAAAGACGCGCGCTCGAAAGCTCGCCGCGCCGAACATCAAGAAGCCGAGCGTGATCGTTGCCACCATCGCGCCGCTCGCCCAGAACAGCGCGCCGACGTAGAGGTCACGCCCACGGTCAAGCAACCTCGGGGCTTTGCCCGCAAGGACCGGTGAGAAGAACCCGTCGCCCCACAACGTCCCGATCACGAAAATGGTGCCGACGAGCAGCAGCACGTAACCGGCGAAACCGAGCCGCCCCATGGCGCGGTTTTGGGCAAGATACATGCCCGTTATGGCGAGAAGAAATGAGAGCTGGCCGAGGATTTCGAGCCCGTGAAGGGGAGCGTACCAACCGTTGACCGCGTGGGCCGCCGGCGGCTCTCCGCCGGACGGATGTGCGGCGAAGTAGACGATATTTAGGAGTCCGCTTACGATCGCAGCGGCTGCGGCCGCGCGAATGAGCTTGCGGAACGTTCCCTCATCGAGACCCCACTCACGCATGATCCATTATCCGGCAGGAAGCTTGAGAGATGTCGGAGACGGAAGACCACGGCCGACTCGAAACCTCCGTAGGCATCACTAGTCTGCCGGCGGTGCCCCCGGTGGGATTCGAACCCACACTGAGAACCCTTTTAAGGGGTGCTCCTCTGCCAATTGGGATACGGGGGCGTTGCGGATGCTACCGGGATAAGAACCCGGCGACCGTCTCGACGAACGCCTCCGGCGCGAGCCCGCTTTCGTCCGCGCCGTCGAGCCGGAGGCTCGGCGTGATGCTCTCCACGCCGTCGAATACCCACTTCCCTTCGGGCTCCGAGCCGGTCAGCTCCTCCGCAATAGGCCCCAGGTCCACGCGCGCCATCGTCGGCGCCGACACGTAACGCACCCAGGTCTCGTACCGGTACCGCAGCTGGTACCTGCGTCCTCGGATCGCCAGGATCCGGTTCAGGCGCGTGCGGTTATGGATCGCCGAGGCGTGGCAGTCGAGCATGTTCACCTCGTCCTCGAGCGCACCGTCGTCCGTCGCCTCGGGTAGCCGCACGATCGCGAGGTCGATCTCCGGCCGCTCCTCGATCGTGATCGCTCCGGACGCGACCCGCTCCTCGTCGCGCGCGAGCCACGAATCCTCGGCTTCCCACTCGGTCCGGAACCGCTCGGGATGGTCGACCATTTCCGGCAGCCTCGCGAGAAGCTCTTCGTACAGGGCCGCGGACACTTTCGGGTACGGACGCGCGAAGAACTTGTCCCCCAGCGGCGACCGGTCCTCGTCCATGAACGTCCCGAGCGCGAAAGCGACGCGCGCCATGTCGCGGTCCTCGAACGTGTCGAAGTCTCCGGTGGACGCCACCTGGATCAAGCAATCCCGCCGGTCGAGGGCTTCCGACGGGTGGAGTACGGCGAAGATCCCGCACAGCCCGTCCTCGTCGAAGTGGTTGTTCGAGGCCGCTTCGGCCTCGACGGCGAGATCCGGACGATCGAGATAACGGAAAGCGATCTGTGTCGAAAGGTCGTCGGCCAGCTCTTCCGGCGATCCGCTCCCCCGCCAGTGCGACAGCGTGAGCACCGTTCCCTCGGCTGGGTACCCGTCCACGATGATGCTCGACCGCCCGCCGAGCTCGTCCCACGCGACGTACTCCATCGGTTTCAGCTTACGGTCGGCAGGTTGAGCGTGCCGAAGTCTCCCGGCGGCAGCTCACGGTAGGTCCCGGCCTCGGCGTCGTACTCGCGCCGCGCGAACTTGAGCTGGTCGTCGCCGGTCACGATCAACGTATACGGGGTGTCGTCGGGGCCGCCGACGTGCCCGTGCGAATGGATGTCCTGCGGCGGGACGACGACGGCCGAGTCGCCGGGCTCCAATCGCCGCTCGTCCGCCACGATCAGGCGAGCGCGGCCCGGCGCGATCCCCTCCACGATGTCGTACCGGCGGTGCGTCTCGACGCCGCGCACCGGAGCGACGGCGGCCCACGTGCCGTGCGAATGCACGTAGCTCATGACACCGCGCGGACGATGCATCAGGAACATGCGCGGGCCTTGGTCGGGCACATGCAGCGGCAAGCCGCCCATCCCGTCGGGGTCGATCGGCGCGGTGAGCGCCTCGAAGTAGTCGCGCTCGGATGCGAGCTCGGCCAGGACCTTCGCGACCGCCTCGGGATCGCGGAGGCCGTCGATCTTCTCGAAGAACTCACGGATCGGCGCGTCCATCACGACCCCTTGGCGCCGAACTCGGCGGCAACGCGACGCACGACCTCGCGCGCCTCATCCATGCGCGATGCGTCGACGAAGATCCGCACGCCCCAGTCGCCGACGGAGAGGAAACGTACGAGCCCGCCCGAGGCCTTGTGCCACCAGACGATGCCGGCCTCGTGGAGCCCCTTCGCGATCGCTTCCGCATGCTCCTCGGTGAACTGACCGAGAAGGGTGGTCGATACGCGCTTGTCACTCATCCAAAGGAAGCATCGCGCGCCCGGCCCGCGGGCGGCAAGCGGGTCAGACGTTGAGCTTCTGTAACGGAGCCCAGTACTCGGCTTTGGTCGTCCGATAGTCGTACAGGGAGGCGCCGTACACCTTGACCGCGAGCGCCGCCTTCACGAAGTCGGACACCTCTTGGGTGGTGATGGTGTCCGCCACCCCGCCGATCACGTGAACCGGCAGCCCGGGCTTCTCCGTGAGCTCACGGACCCGCTGGACGTTGCCGGCCGTGTAACCGTACGCGCAATGCTCGGGTTTGGAATCGCAGTCGTGCCGATAGCTCCAGTACGCCATCGGCATGAAGACGTTCGCGTACGCGGCGATGCTCTTCCAGGGGAAACCGACCCAGTTCTGCGGGTAGATCTCCATCGCCAGCGCCGAGGGGACGATCGCGCCGATCGGGTACCCGGCACCCACCTTCGAGCGCACCCGGCGGATGTGCTCGACGATCGCCGCGTTCCACTCCGACAGCGATGACATCTGGCCCTTGTACTCGATGTCGATCGCGAGCGCGTCGAACCGCTGCCCGGCGCTCGTCCGGTAGGTCGCGATCGCCTTCGTCCGGGTGACGTCTCGTCCCATGTCCTCATAGGCCGGCAGGTACCAGCCGACGATCTTCATGCCGTTCGCGTGGGCGGCGTGCACCCAGCGCTCGGCGAGCGGCATGTCCTGGAACACATTCGGGTCGTCCGGTGCCGGCTTGTTCCAGCGCGCCGTCTGCAGGTACAGGGTCTTCACGCCGCGCGCGGCCATGTCTGCGGAGGCCGGTTCCGGGTCGATCGCCGCGTAGTCGTAGAGGTCCACCCACGCACCGAGCTTCTTGAACGCCGAGAGGCTCGGCCCCTTCGGTTTCGGCGCGGCCGCGACGGTCTTCTTCGGCGTCGGCTTCGGCGTGGGTTTGGGCGGCTCGAGCTTGGGGGTGGGCGTCGGGGTCGGCGTTGGGCGTGCGTGATCGGGCTTCGCGATCGATAGGTGGTCGCCCAGCTCGGCCACGGCGGCGGCCGGAGGCGTCGGCTTGGCCTGGGGGCGGTCTCGCATCGCGTACGCGCCGATCGAGCTCGCGATAAGTAGGACCGCCAGCGGTGCGAGCACCGCCGGACGTATGACGAAACGCAAGAGCCGTCTCATGGGAGTCACCAAGTATCGTCGCTGTTACAGACGCCGACAATAGGCCGGAAGTTGCGTCCGAAATGTCTCGCCGAGCTTAACGAGCTCGGGGGGCGGTGAGCGTGAGCAACTCGGGTGGCGTCGTCGTCGCGACGCCGGTGCGCTCGAAGGCCTCGGTGAGCGCCGGCAAGTCACGCGCGAGCGCCTCGCGCGCGACGGGGTCGAGCTCCGACAGCACCCGGGCGAGCTTGCGTCGCCGGCACTGCTGCACGGCCCGCACTACCCCTCGTCCGCGCTCGGTCGCTTCGAGGATCACCTGACGCCGGTCGGTTTCGTGACGGCCGCGGCGGATCAGGCGCCGCCGGACCAGCCGGTCGACCAGCTTGGTGGCGGCCGGACGGCCGACTCCGAGCTCGTCGGCCAGGACGCTCGCGTTCCGGGGCCCCCGCAAGGCAAGGATCGCAAGCGTCCGGTACTGGGTGGCGCTGACGTCCTCGGCTTCGGGGAGATCGGCGAGGCACTGGGTCATGATGCGGAAGAAGTAGCGCGAGACCGTGGTCATGGCCTCGAGCAGTTCCTCGGACGTTCCCGGCACCTGCCCTCCTCCTCCCGCGAGCCCCGCGGGAATATCGGTTTGCCGCAACGCGTTCCCTAGGATACCATTTCCTTAGGAAACTATCCGCAAGGAACCATCGGGAGGGACACCAGGGATGCGAGGCCGGACGGAGGTCGCCGTCGAAGGCGCGATCCCACAGGCCCCCGCGCAGGTTGCTCCCCTCCCCATCGAACAGCCGTCCGCCGGCCGGTTCCGGACGATGCGGCCCTTCGCCCACCGGAACTTCGCGTTGTTCTGGAGCGGCGCGCTCATCTCCAACACCGGGACCTGGCTGCAGAACGTCGCGCTCGCGTGGGTGGTGCTCGAGCTGACCGATTCGGCGTTCTGGGTCTCCATGGTGACCTTCACCCAGTTCATCCCGACGCTGCTGTTCGGGCTCTTCGGCGGCCTGATGGCCGACCGGCTCGATCGCCGCCGGGTGCTGCTCGTCACGCAGACGCTGGCGATGGCCTTCGCTGCGGCGCTCGCCGTCGTCACCTGGACGGGGCACGCCAGCGTCGCGACCCTGCTGCCGATCATCGGTCTCGCCGGGATAACGATGGCATTCAACGCGCCTTCGTTCCAGGCGATCATCCCCGACCTCGTCCCGCCGCGGCTCATCCTCGACGCGGTCTCGCTGAACTCCACGCAGTTCTCGGTCGCGCGCGTCGTCGGCCCGGCGCTGGGAGGGCTGCTCCTCGCGAAGTACGGGGCTGGGTGGGCGTTCGGCGCCAATGCGCTGACGTTCCTCGCCGTCATCGCTGCCCTCCTCGCGATCCGCACGACGCGGCAGGATCCGCCGACGTCCAGCGGCACGCGGGCGCTCTTCGGAGGCGTACGCGCCGCATACGCGTCCCCCGCGATCACGGCGCTGCTCGCCGCCACGGCGATCGTCAGCCTGTTCGGCGCGCCGGTTATCGCGTTGCTGTCGGTCATGGCGAAGCACGAGCTCGGGCTCGGGGCCGGCGGCTACGGCGGCTTGTTCGCGATGTTCAGCATCGGGGCGGTGGCAGGAGCGCTCGCCACCGGCGTCGTCGTTCGACGTTTCGGGCTTCGACTGGCGATCGGGACCGGGATGGGCGTGCTCGCGCTGCTCATCGCGGGCTTCGCCGCATCGCGCAACCTGGCAGTGTCGAGCCTGCTGCTCGTCGGCGTCGGCGCCGTCTACACGATGTCGGTTTCCACGACGAACAGCGGCCTGCAAACCGGCGTCCCCTCGAGCAAGCGCGGACGCATCATGAGCCTCTACATGATGGCGTGGGGAGGCCTGTTCCCGATCGGCGCGCTTATCGCCGGGATCCTCGCGTCGCACATCGGCGCCCCGAGGACGCTCGGGCTCTTGTCGATCCCGCTCGCGATCAGCGCGACTGCGATCGTCGTCGCCGGCCACCGGTTGGACGGCATCGCAGCGCCACGCGCCGATGGCGCGGTCACTCACTCCTAGATTAGATGGCTTTCCAGGCGCTAGGGATCGGGGACCGGGCCTAAGTCCTCAAGGTGGGCGCTATTACGATTGACAGCACGGGCAAGCCAGCTGCTAGAAGACACGCGGGTCAAAGAAGCGTATCGCGGGGTTTAGGTTTCGGTGCGAAGGACAGGATCAGCCGACTACAGGATGATTCCATCATCGTTGCGGCCTGAACTTTACGCATAGGACCAAGAACGATGCGACGCTTATCACGATGGCAGCGCCGCTCAACCAAAGCATCACGAGGAGTAACGACCCGACCGCCCCTTTTGGATCCATGAAGTATCGAACAGACTGGACCGCGGCTCCTGCCAAGATCGCGATTGAGAAGACTGCGTTGGTCGCCGCGAAGATGAGTTGAATACGGTCATCGTCCGGCAATTCAGCCTTGCTGAACAACCGTCTCGGATTCACAAAGTTGCCATCCTACAGGTATCCAGGTAGCCACCTGAACAGCCGCCACCATGGCCTCGTTATCGGACTGACTGCTCGCCTGGTGCGCTCCGGGCTCATATGATGTGCTGCATCGGTTACGCATCCCCAGGATCGCGTAGAACCAATCCATCGAGGATGTCCGCCTCCGAAACGAGCATCTCGGTAGATCCGAACCCTTCCATCACCTGAACGACGATCACCGCACCGGCGACGATCACATCCTCGCGCCCCGGCGGCATCGCCGGGAGCTTTCGCCGTCGCTGGACGGGAGTCGACGCAAGCAGCTCGGAGATGCGTCGCACCTCGTCGATCCGCAGCACGGCGTGATGGATGCGATCACGGTCGTAGCCGTCGAGCCCGAGCGCGATCGCCGCGACCGTCGTGACCGTCCCCGCGAGCCCGATAAGCGTCTTCGCCGTCGCCCCCACAACCCCGATCGCCTCGCGCACCGCCGCGTCCGCGTCCCCCGTCAACGCAGCGAGCTCGCTCGCCCTCGGGGGATCGTGGCGCACGTGCCGCTCCGTGAGCCGGACCGATCCGATATCGATCGAGGTCCACGCATCCACCGTTCGATCGCCGACCACGAACTCGGTCGACCCGCCGCCCACGTCGAGCACCAGGAACGGGCCACCATCGGAGAGCTCGTTGGTCGCACCGAGGAACGACAGCCGGGCCTCTTGCTCCCCGGTAAGCACTTCGGGGGCGAAGCCGGTCGCGTCGCGCACCGCTTCGACGAACGTCTCGCGGTTCACCGCGTCGCGCACGGCACTCGTCGCGGCGATCCGCACCCGCTCCGCCCCCGCGGCCAGCGCTCGGCGGTGATAGGAAGCGATCGCCTCGACCGTACGCCGGAGCGGCACCGCTCCAAGCGCCCGCGCGGCATCGACGCCCTCACCGAGCCGCGTGATGATCAGATCGCGCTCAACCGGAACCGCCCGGGGCCGGTCGACGTCTGCGACGTACAGGCGGACCGAGTTCGTGCCGACGTCGATCGCTGCCGTGCGGCTCATCGCCGGCGAGCGCGTGCGAAGCCCGGATGCCCGGTGACCGGCGCCGTAGCCCCGTCATCGGTGGTTTCCACGCAGGAACCGGGACAGCCGAGCGGCTCGACGTTCTCTCGGACGATCGCGCCGATCGGGTTCGCGTCGGCCAACTCGTGCGCGTACAGGGCGTGGAGACATTTCACACGGCCCGGCATCCCGCCCGCCGACTCGTCGCGACCACCGATGTCACCGTCGCGGTCGCTCCGGTATCGCTCGTGCGCGGTGCGATATGACTCCGCGAGCTCGGACTCGGACGCGAGCCGATCGTTGAGGTCACGCATCCGTCCGGTCGATTCGAGCTTTCCCACCGCGCGTACGGCGAGCGGACAGCTCAGCCAGTACAGCGTCGGGAACGGCTCCCCGGTCTCGAGCGTGGGCGAGGTTCGCACCACCATCGGGAGGCCGTATTCGCACCGAACCGCGACCGCCACGTCCCCGCGCGGCTCCCGGCCGATCTGAACGCCGACGACGCGGCGATCATCATCGTGGGGATCCATCGGCTCAGACTAGCCGAGCGTCGGAAACGAAGAGGCGGCCCGCAGGCCGCCTCCCGGCTTCCCGTCGCGCTATCCCCTCTTGGCTTCGCGCTGACGGCGCCAGTCGACGAGCCGCTCCTCGGACTGGCGCATGAAACGCTTGAGCTTCGCTTCGAACTCTGGATCCTTGGTCCGGGGCCTGCGCGGAGCCTCCGGCTGCCAGTCGGGGGCGGCTTGCTTGATCGAAAGGTCGATCTTTCCGCCATCCTTGATGCCGATGACCTTGACGGTCACCTTGTCGTTCTCGCGGAGGTGCTCGCGCACGTCCTTCACGAAGTTCCGATCGATCTCAGAGATGTGCACGAGGCCCGTCTCCCCCGTATCGAGCTGGAGGAACGCGCCGTAGGGCGCGATGCGGATCACCGTACCTTCGACAACTGCTCCCACTTCTGCCGGCACTACGAACCAGGCTCCTTCCCATGTCGGGCCGGATGGCGAAGCGTCATCCGGACTCCCTCCCCGGGCAGATCGCCGGGGACGCGGGCAATCGTACGGCTGCGTCGGACGGACGGTCAATGCCACCACGGAGCGCCACCACGCCGAACCGGTCAGCGACGGCCGAAGACCCGCTTGTACACAAGGAAGCTAGCGTAGACCGCGGCGCCGAGCTTCTCGGCCGTCCGGCGCGACGGCCAATTGTCGTCCCTCACCAGGGTGTATGAGAGCCAGCGAGCGCCTCCGCGGATCAGCTCGAGGTAGGCGTACGAGGCCATGGCCAGATTCAGGCCCGTCCCGCGAGCCGTCTCGAGCACGCCGATCCCGAGGAAGTTCACCTTCTCGTCATCCCGCAGCGGCCGGCCTTCGGCGATCGCGCCGATGCTCGGATCAGGCGTAACCCACAGCACCCCGGCCGGCTCCCCGTCGCGGTAAGCGATCACCGACGTGTCCAGCATGCCGAAGCCCGAGAGCAGCTCGAAGAAGAGGCCGAACTCGGCCTCCGACATCGGCGTGTTCCCCCAGTGACCGGCGAAGGCCTGGTTCCACAGGCCGGTGAACTGACGGACGCGATCACGCTCCGGGATGTCTCTGAGCGGAACGATCTCATATCCCGCGATCTTGCAGCTTTCGAGCGCGCTCCGGTATCGCTCGATCAGCTCGGGAGTCACTCCGATCTTGTAGTCGACCCACCCCATCTCCGTCTCGAACCCCGCGTCTTTGAGCATGGTGTGGTACTCGGGCGGGTTGTGGCGCATGAACCCTGCCGGCAGCGAGTCGTAGTCGTCGGTCACGAACGGGAACTCCTGACTGCCGTACCCGGCGCGCACGGCCTCCATCCCTTGCTCTCGCAGCCAGACACACGCCGCGTCGAGCGCGGCACGGCTCGCTTCGCGGGCGCCCGGCAGCGCCTCGAACAGGATCACGTGTCCGAGCTTTTCATTCCAATGCTCGATGTAGCGCTCGTCCACCATCGCGAGGGCGCGCGCTGCTGGTTCTCCTTCATCGAGCGCAAGGAAGGGACGGAAACGCCGGCGTTCGGCGAACGGACCCTTCCCCTCGATCATCGGAAGGTGCAAGCCGGTGAACGTCGGCCAGCGCACCGGACGACCGGCGTAGACAAGATCGCGGAACTCCAAGAAGCTCGTGAGCGCAGCCTCGCCGGAAGGAACCTCGACCCGTACCGTCATGCCGCGAGGATGCTAGCGGCGAAGCGTCAGCGCATGCCCGTCATGGAGTCGACGACCGCATCCCACCATCGGTCGTACCACGCCGGTTCGGCTTTGGCGGCGTCCACCGAAGGAAGCGGCGGGGCGGCTTTCTTCGCGGCATCGGCTCCGGGAACGATCGCGAACGCGATCTCGCCCGGCCGTACCATCCCGAGCTCTTCGCGTGCGATCCGCTCGATCTCGTCGTCGGTGAGGAGCCGGGACTTCAACTCCGTAAGCTCGTCGATCCGTTGCGCGAGCAGGATCTCCTCGGCGGCCAGGTTCTTCAGCTCCGTCTTCTGCGCGAAGTACTGCCGGATCGGATACAGGGCCGAAAGGAGCAACACGACGAGCAGCGTGCCGACGACGGCGCCCCGAGCCTTCACCGGTCACCCCCGGAGATCAGGTCCGCCCCCGCGTAGCGCGCGGAGTCGCCGAGGATCTCCTCGATGCGCAGGAGCTGGTTGTACTTGGCCACCCGGTCGCTCCGCGCGGGCGCCCCGGCTTTGATCTGACCGACCCCGGTCGCGACGGCGAGGTCGGCGATCGTCGCGTCCTCGGACTCGCCCGACCGGTGCGACATCATGGCCGCGTAGCCCGCGTTGCTCGCGAGCTCGATGACGTCGAGCGTCTCGGTCAGCGTGCCGATCTGGTTGACCTTGATCAAGATCGCGTTGGCGACGTCCCGAGAGATCCCTTCCGCGAACCGATCGGGATTCGTGACGAAGATGTCGTCCCCGACGAGCTGGATCTTGGCGCCGAGGGCGGGCGTGACGTGCGCCCAGCCGTGCCAGTCATCTTCGGACATCGGATCCTCGATGGACACGATCGGATACCGCGCGACCCAGTCGGCGTATCGCTGGGTGAGGCCCTCGGCGTCCAGCGTCACCCCTTCCCCTTTGAAGACGTAGGCGCCGTCCCGGTAAAGCTCGGTCGCCGCGACGTCCAGAGCGAGCGCAACCTCCACTCCCGGCTCGAGGCCGGCCGCTTGGATCGCTTCGAGCAGCGCCTCGATCGCGGCCTCGTTCGTGTCGAGGTTGGGCGCGAACCCGCCCTCATCACCGACCCCCGTCGAAAGCCGCCGCCGGTTCAACACGCCTTTCAGCGCGTGATAGACCTCGGCGCCCCACCGCAAGCCCTCGCCGTAGGAAGCGGCCCCGACGGGAGCGATCATGAACTCCTGGACGTCGACGTTGTTGTCGGCGTGCGCGCCCCCGTTGAGCACGTTGAAGAACGGCGTCGGCAACACGTGCGCGTTCGGCCCGCCGAGGTAACGGAAGAGCGGCAGCCGCAGGGACTCCGCCGAGGCTTTGGCGACTGCGAGCGAGACTCCGAGGGTGGCGTTCGCTCCGAGTTTGCGCTTGTTCGGCGTCCCATCGAGGTCGAGCAGCAGGCGATCGACGGCGCGCTGATCGAGCGACTCGTGGCCGGTCAGCTCGGGAGCGATGCGGTGGTTGACGTTCTCGACGGCCGACAGCACGCCCTTCCCACCGAACCGCTTCGCGTCCTGGTCCCGCAGCTCGAGCGCCTCGTGGGTGCCGGTGGACGCGCCGGAGGGGACGATCGCCCGCCCGAGCGCTTCGTCGTCGAGCGTGACGTCGACTTCAACGGTTGGATTTCCGCGCGAGTCGAGCACTTCCCGCGCGCGAACGGAGGCGATGCGCGCCATAGCCGGCGTAGCCTAGCAGCGGGTTGCCCCCCGCCCGTGAAGCAAAGAACGAGGGAATGGGGCTCCGCCGCCGAATAGGGTGAACATGAAGCGCGCCCTCGCCACCCTCGTCCTTTTCGCTTCGTTGCTGGGTGGTTTGGCCGCTCGTGCCGACGAGATCGCATGCGCTGCCCCGCGCTGCCTGGACGTGCAGGTGCCGGTTCCCGCAGGCCTGATCGTGCCCGAAGCGACGGTCCGGGTCGTCCTGCCCGAAGGGTACGACGCGCTCGGATCGGTCCGCTACCCGGTGCTCTATCTGCTTCACGGCGCCGGCGACTCCTACGCGACCTGGGTGGAGAACACCGACGTCGTCGCGTTCTCGGCCGGTCTTCCGGTGATCATCGTCATGCCCGACGGGGGCGACTCGCCCGATTCCGGGTGGTACTCGGATTGGGTGGACGGTTCGCAAGACTGGGAGTCGTTTCACATCGACGTCCTGATCGACTACGTCGACGCCACGTTCCTCACCTTGGGCGACGGACATCGAGCCGTGGCGGGGCTCTCGATGGGCGGCTTCGGAGCGATGTCGTACGCCGGGCGGCACCCGGACCTCTTCGAGGCTGCGGCGAGCTTCTCAGGTGCGGTCGACACCCGCTATCTCGCTCCGCTGTCGGGGATCGGCTTCGAGCTGCTCCACGAGCAGTTCGGAACGCCGGACGATCGCGTGTGGGGCGATCAGCTGGCCGACGCGAACACGTGGAAGGAGCACAACCCGACCGATCTCGTGGACGAGTTGGTCGGGATCGAGCTCTTCGTCGCGACGGGTACCGGTACGCCGGGCGGGCCGGCAGGCGACGATCTCGCGAACGTCGGCGGCTACGCGGTCGAGGCATTCATCTTCCAGCTGAACGTGTCGTTCCTTCGCGCGCTGAATCGTGCCGGCGTCGCCTATCACCAAGATGTGTACCTCGGCGGCTATCACGGCTGGCCCTACTGGGAGCGGGAGCTGCATTGGGCGCTGCCGCAGATCCTCGAAGCGATCGACTAAAGCGTCAGGGCTTGCAGTTACCGTTCCGTTTCCAGCACTCCTCCTGCGGAGGGGGCTCTTCTTGCTGTGGGGCCGGCGCGGGTCCGTCCGAGGTCACGTAGGAGCTTTTCGGCCCGCCCAGCGAGGTCTTCGGGAAATCGATGACCGGCTTGCCCTCGAGCGCTGCGAGCATGAACCGCGTCCAGATCTCCGCGGGAAGGCTTCCACCGTAGACGCGCGGCAGGCCGTGGATGTTCAGCAGCGGGATCCGCGCCTTTGGGTATCCGATCCACACGGCGGTCGACAGCTGCGGCGTGAAACCCGCGAACCACGAGTCACGGTAGTCGTCGGTCGTGCCGGTCTTACCGGCGGCCGGACGCCCAAGGCCCTGCGCCCGCTTCCCGGTACCGTTGCTGACCACGCGCTCGAGCACCGCAGTGGCTTTGTTCGCCACGTCCTTCTCGAGCGCGCGTACGGGTTTGGACGCGTTCCGGAACAATTCCTTGTCTCGGTCCAGAACTCGAACAACCGCGTACGGACTGTGCGCGATGCCTTGTGCCGCGAGCGTCGCGTATGCCGAGGCCATCTCCAGCGGTGAGACGCCGATCGTCAGGCCGCCGAGCGCGATCGAGGGATACGGTTCCAGCGTGCTCGTGATCCCCATCCGATTCGCCGCACTGACGACCTTGTCCGCGCCGACGTCCATCACCAGCTGCGCGTACACCGCGTTGACCGAGAACTCCGTCGCGGTGATCAGGTTCATGTAGCCGCCGCGAGCGCCCTCGTAGTTGTCAACGTTCCAGATCTGGCCGTTCGGAAGCGTGATCTTCCGGGGAGCCGAGCCGTTGTAGCCGTCGTAGAGCGAGTATCCCTCTTCCAGCGCGGCGACGAGCGTGAACGGCTTGAACGCCGATCCCGGCTGCCGCCGTCCCTGGGCCGCGAGGTTGAAGCCCTGCGCGTCGACCGCACCCGCCATCGCCCGGATGGCACCCGATCCGGGATCCACCGCCGCCAGGGCCGCCGAGGGGTCGCCTTTCCGATCGAGGATGTCGGCGATCGTCCGCTCGGCGGAACGTTGCGCGGAAGCGTCGAGCGTCGTCTCGATGCGAAGGCCGCCGTTGAAGAGACGATCGGTTCGTTCCTGCGGCGTCGCGCCGAGTCGTGGGTCCTTGAGCAGCGACTGCTTGACGTATTCGACGAAAGCGGCGCCGTACGAGGTGGACATCACAACGCCGTTGGAGAGCGTGCGCGGCGCGAACTTGAGCTTTTCCCGCTCGGCCGCCGAGCGCTGCGCCGCATCGATCATCCCGTTGCGTTGCATGGATGTGAGCACCTTGGCCCGGCGAGCGAACGACTGCTCGGGACGGGCCACCGGGTCGAACTGCTCGGGCGCGCGGATGACACCGGCGAGGAGCGCCGCCTCTCCCAGGGTCAGCCGCCCCGCAGGCTTGTCGAAGAACGCTTCCGCGGCGGCCTGGATCCCGTAAGCCCCGCGACCGAAGTAGACCGAGTTCAGGTACTCCTCGAGGATCTGATCTTTGGAGAGGACGCGCTCGAGCCGCCGCGCCAGAACGATCTCGTCCCATTTGCGCTCGATCGTCTTGGCTCGGTTGTGGAGATAGACGTTGCGAGCGAGCTGCATCGTGATCGTGCCGCCGCCTTGCTCGATGCCGCCTCCGGCCGCGTTGACGATGAGCGCGCGCCCCAACGCCGATACGTCGACGCCGTCGTGAGACGCGAAGCGCTGGTCCTCGATCGCGATGACGGCGTTGCGAACGTGCGTCGGCACGGCGGCGAGCGAGATGGGTTCGCGGTTCTCCTCGCCGTGCAGGATCGCGAGGAGCTTCCCGTCGCTGGAGTAGATCTTGGTGCGGGCGTCCATGCGCGCGGGTGAGCCGGCCAGCAACGCGACCTTGTCGACCCGTCCGGACAGCGCCTCTGCCCAGGGGCCGGCGAGCTGAGCAAGCGCGACGGCCGAGACCAGCAATCCCACCAGCAGTGTCGCCGTGACCCCGGCGAACAGCATCGGGCCACGCGCGATGGGATGCCCCGCGCGTCGACGCCAGACCGGCAAGGAAGCAGCACTTTGAGCCATAAGGACACGTGGGAGTGACGAGGGTGTCTCCCCAGTCACGCCCACAGTGGTTGTACCCACAGAACGCGGTTCCTTGCACGGCCAAGGGGTCAGTTCTTAGGACCAGGACGATACGACCCGCGCGAGCCCCACCCCGAAGAGAACCAGGAAGGCGACCACGAAGGGGGCGTAGAGCCGCTCGACCCAATGCGGGAAGAGGCGATGGGGAGCCCAGGCGGCTCCCGCGAAGGCCGCACCCGCCAGCACGATCCGGGATCCCCGCCCGGCGAGCCCGTGCACCAAGAAAGAGCCCAATCCGACTCCGGCGCCTGCGGCTTGGTAGCCGAAGACCTTGAAGGGGATGCCCGTCCAGGGCTGGCCGATAAGGGCGCCTGCCCCACCGGAGCCGAGCGCCTCGAAGGCGTGTTGGCGCATCCCGTCGGTCACGAGCGGTGCATGAGCGAGGAGCCATACGCCCGCCGGTGTCGCTCCGAGAGCGTAGGAGACTGCCCCGCCGGCCACCGAGCCCGCTGTCGACGCGAGCGCGAGCGGAAGGAACCGGGACGGGGCGGCAACGGCGAGCAAGGCGACCCCGACGTCGGGGACGATCGGGAAGAACAACGCCTCGGCAACGCCCCACGCGAACGCAAACATCAGGCCGCGGCGCGAGAGCGCGAGCCCGCGTGCACGCTGCAGCACCGTACGGCGGGCCGGCGGCCGGAGGAGTCGTGCCGCGGCGTGCAGCCGCGAGACGCGGCGCCGGATCCGCTCCGCGGCGACCGTCGGCGGAAGGGCGCGGTCGGGCTCGATCGGAGCGCCGATCAGGATCGACACAGGATGGGCTCTCGGAAGCCTGCGCCCTTTCGGCATCACCTCGCGCGCGCCCGCGATTCCGATGGGGACCACGCGGAACCCCCGCTCGGCGAGGACCCCGACGCCGGGTTTGAAGGAGCCCACGTGTCCATCGGTCGATCGGGTTCCTTCGGGGAAGAGAAGGATCGACCAGCCGTCGTCGAGGAGCCGCTCCGCGCGAGCGAGGCCCGCGCGGCCGCGTCGCGGGAACGGGAACGCTCCGATGAGCAGCGAGAGGATCGCGCCCGGCGCCCGGCCGCGGAAGAAGTAGTCCTCGGCTGCCGCCGGCGCCAGGCGACGACGGAGACGCGCGGGAAGCGCGCGGAGGATCAGCGCCGTGTCCGCATGGCTCGTGTGGTTCGCGACGAATACGAACGGCCCTTCCTGTGCGAGCAGTCCGGGGTCGCGCTCGATCCGCATCGGTCTGCAGAACAGTCGCAGGACGGGGAAGAGCAGAACGCGTTGCAGCAGTGCGCGGAGCTCGACGGCGACGGGCGACCTCGGCCACTCGGGAAGACGAGTTGGCGCGGACGGGGCGAGACGTTCGGCGACGACGCTCATCCCCACACCACCAGGACGGTGTACGCGAGCGGCAGAACGAACAGCATCGAATCGATCCGGTCGAGGATCCCGCCGAAGCCGGGGAGCCACGAGCCGGCGTCCTTCACACCCGCCTGTCGCTTGATGAGCGACTCGACCAGGTCCCCCCAGACACATCCTGCGGCGACGACGACCGGAAGGACCCACCGCACGACGGGAGATAGACTTGCCGGCATAGCGAAGGACATCAGCAGGAAGCCCGCGTACGCGCCGGCCAGGTTGCCGGCGACCCCCTCCCACGTTTTCGAGGGGCTCACGCGCCCGGCGAGAGGGTGCCTGCCCGCGAACCGTCCCGCGCAGAACGCGAAGACATCGCTCGCCGCGATCGCAGTTCCGATCGCGAGCAGGATCCCGGGACCGCCGTCCACGTGCCGCTGGATCAGGAGGAAATAGGTCAGGAGCCACGGTATGTAGGCGAAGCCGAGTGCCGAGTAGGCGAGGTGACGTACGCCCTGCCCGACGTCTTGCATCAGCAGTGGCGCGAGCGTTGCGCCGATGAGGAGCAGTGGTGGCATCGCCCGCCAGGCCGTGAGCGAGGCGATCGCGATCGGCGCACTCGCGAGACCCGCCGCGTAGAGCGCGTACCGGTACGACTTCGGCAACTCGATCATGGCGGCGTACTCGCGCATGCCTTGAAGCGACAGCGCCACTACGAGCGCGAGGCCGGCACCCTGGGGACCCATCGCGGCGAATCCGAAGATCGGTGCCGTCACGGCCCAGGTACGCCAGCGCACGAACAGGATCCGATGCGTCAGCTCATGCAGGTGATGCCGCTCGACGGCCAGGATGAGCCCCAGTGCGCCGGCCATCGCGATCGTGACCCGCTGCGCGGCGGGGACGAACAGGGACTCAGCGGCCGACTGCATGAAGCATCTCCTCCTCGGGGATGGGATCGCACGAGACGTGGTAGGTGTGCTCGACGAGCAGCTCGAGCTTGGGTGCGCGGGCCCGCAATGCGCGACGGATGCGCATCAGCCGCATCGCCGTGGTCAGGGCAGCACCGGCGACGATCGCAACGAGTACGCCGGTGAAAGGCATGGCCGAGCCGGCGAGCGCGCCTGCCGTCGCACCGAGCGCGAGCAAAGCGGCCCGATGAGCGCCATGGACAGGACGCCGGTGGAACTCGCGAGGTAGCAGGAGGCGAGCGCGCCCAACGCCAGCGCCGGCTTGGCAACGAACGCCGTCGCGCCGACGGTCGCGGCGTCGCTCATGCGGTCGCCGATCTCGTTGAGCGCGGCGCCGAACGGCCGGGCCGAGCGCGTGCGCCGGGCGACCGATCCGTCGAGGGCGTTGAGGGCAAGGCGGACCAGCACGAGTGGCGCGACCATGAGCCAGAGGAGCGGCCGGTCCAGCAGCCCGCCGGCCGCGATGAACCCGCCCGCTGCGACGCTGACGCCGACCGCGGCGAAGGTGAGCGTGTCGGGAGAAACGCGCCGCGCCACGAGGGCGTCCTCGAAGCGACGCAGTCGCCGGAGGAACCACGGCTTGATGTCGTAGAGGCTCATCAGATCATCCTTTCCGTTGGATACGCCCCGAGCATGCGGCCCGGCGCGGCCGGCCGGTAGACGGACTCCGCCTCATTCCCGGCGACGGAGTTCCCCATCTCCGTCTGGGTAGTTCCGGCAACTCCCGGAATAACCGCTGCTCGCGGGCGTCGATGGTTGAGTGAGCGGGTGGACGAAGCCCAGGAACGCGCCGCGGGCCTGCCTGAGGACGAGGCGGGCTTCACTGCCCTCGTCCGCGAGCACGGAGACGCGGTCTTCGGCCTGGCCCTTCGCAGGGTCGGGGACCGAGGGCTCGCGGAGGATCTCGCGCAGGAAACCTTCCTGCGCGCGTGGCGCGCCCGGGCGAGCTACCGCGGAGAGGCGTCGGTGCGGGGCTGGCTATGCACGATCGCGGTCAACGTTGTGCGTGACTGGGCGAGGCGCCGAAGCCGCCGCCCGACGGAGACGTTGGAGCCGGTCTTCGTCGACGTGGGATCATCGGCAGACGACCCGGCTGCACGCGCCGAGGTCGCCGAGGCGATCGAGCGCTTGCGCGCGGCTCTCGGGCTCCTCCCCACGAATCACCGCGAGATGTTCCTGCTTCGGGAGCGCGACGGGCTCAGCTATGCGGAGATCGCATCCGTTCTCGCGTGTCCGATCGGCACGGTCATGTCCGGCCTCGCGCGAGCGCGCGAGCGGCTGCTCGAGGCGGTGAGCGGATAGTGGATCACGAGGAAGCCCGGATGTGCGCGAGCGCTCGCGCCGACGGCGAGCTCGAGCCCGCGCGCGTTTCGGAACTCGACGAGCATCTCGCGATCTGCGAAGCATGTCGCGCGTTCGGCGCCGCGCTGCCGCAGCTCTCGGTGCTGGTCGCCGCGCTCCCCCGCGAACACGCACCGGCCGATCTGACGCCTCGCGTGCGTGCCGGGATGGCCGATCACACGCCGCGTGCGACCCCCTCGCGGCGGTGGCGACTCGCTCCGGCGCTGGCCGCCGCGATCGTGGTAGGGCTGATCGCGGTTCTCGTGGGCTCGGTGCCGATCGTACGCATCCCTGGAGCCGAGGCGGCCGACGCGCTGACGCGGATCACGTCGCTCTTCATCGAGCGAGAGATCACGTTCTTCGGTGACGACGGCCGGCCGAGCGGGATCACGCGGGAAAAGCTCTGGTTCAAGGCCCCCGGGCTCGTGCGTTCGGAGACCGAATCGCAACGCGGACGCACCCTCTTCATCGATCGGCCCGGAGTGCGTTACCGCGAGGACGCGACGGGTCGATTCCTCGAGACCGGGCTGCTGCCGTCAGCAGCTCCGCTGCCCGAGCCACTCACGCCGACGATCGCGCTCCTCGGCACCGAGTCGGGCCCCGGCCCTGTTGTGCTCGGACGACCCACGCGCAGGATCCAGCTCACGTTCGAAGGCGAGCGGCGGGTGGCGTTCGTCGACGCATCGACTTTCGCAGTGCTCGGTGTGGAAGAGTCCGTGGTGCTCGGCAAGGAGACCATCCAGGGCGGCCGCCTCAAGGCGCGGAAGCGGACGGTGGCCCTGGAGTACAACCTCGACCTCCCAGACTCGCTGTTCCGGATCCCGGCCGGCGCGCGGACGAGCGATCTCGGTGCCAAGCCGCGGCCGCTCGGCACGCTCACGGCTCCACCGGCCGGCCGTCTTGAGGGGGTAACGCTCGTCGCCGCGGCGGCCGGGCCGCAGGGGGAGGCGATCCTGTACGCGAAGGGAGCGTTCCAGGTCCTCGTGGAGATCGACGGCTTCTCGGGGGCTCCCGCCCCGTCGCGCACCGAGTCCACACGGGTTGGACGACGGGAGGCAACGTTGATCTTGCCGCTGTTCGGCCTCCCCGAAGTTCGATTCAGCGTTGGCGAACACCGGGTCTCCATCCGGGCAGCGTTGCCGCCCGCGCAGCTCGTCGAACTGGCCCGGCAGATGTATCCGGACGTCCGGGAATAGCGGTCAGGATCGCTCGTCTCCCCCGACGAGCGAGAGGAGGAGACGATGACACGAACGAGGGTTCGATCGACGCTGGCGATCCTGATCGCCGTTATGGCGGTGTCGGCCGGCGCGTCCGCAGGCGGCGGCGGCGGGTGCCACCAGGCGAATACCACGGAGCAGACCGGCACGAGCGTTGACGTCGGCAAGAACTGCTTCGGGCCGACGGTGCTCCGCGTGGCGGTCGGTGAGACCGTGACGGGGACGAACTCCGATCCGTACGCGCACACGATCACCGCCGCTGGGGGCGTTTTCGACTACGAGATCGCGGCCGGCGACACATACTCGTTCACCTTCGGAAGCGCCGGCGTGTATCCGTACTACTGCCTCCTCCACGGGAGGATGGCCGGGGCAGTCGTCGTCGGCGATCCGACCGTCTCGCAGGCTGCCGCGCCGCCGGTCCAGCCCGTTGGACGTTTGGGCGAAGCACCGACTGAGGGAACGAGCGCGACATCCGCTGCGCTCATCGCGGCCTTCGTCGCCGCACCGTTGAGCTTCGCGGCCGGGCGGATCCTTCGCGGCCGCCGGCGAGCGATCTAGGCCCACCGGAAGCTGCGGCGGGCCCCGCCCA
>JBBDRM010000124.1 GCA_040905475.1 Actinomycetota bacterium | reverse complement strand
GCCTCGGGTGCGCCGCCGGAATCGCCGGTGATCGCCGGCGGCGCGCACGCCTGCGCCTCGAGATAGACGCGGCCGAGACCCTCGACCTCGAGGTCCGCCCAGCGCGAGCGGCACGGCATGGCGAACACATCGCCCGCGGCGTAGTGGCCGGCGAGCGCCTCCTCCCGCACCTCGCCGGCGAAGACCACAGCATCACGGACGTCGTGCTCCGCGGCGATCCGGCGAAGCCGGGCTTCACCGGGGCCGCCGCCGACGATCAGCGCCGCGGCGTCCGGAACCTCGCGCCGCACGATCTCCATCGCCCGGATCAGGACGTCCTGTCCCTTCCGCGCAACGAGGCGGCTCACATGGGCGACCACCGGACGCCCCGCGAGGCCGTGGCGCTTGCGCACCTCGGATCCGTCGACGCCGGGGTGGAACCGCTCCAGATCGACCCCCGTGCGGAGGAGCTCAACCGGCACGCCCGTCCCCAGCGCGCGGTCGATGAAGCGGCGCGTGTACTCACTGACAGCCGTGACCAACATCGCCTGCTTGCCGATCCGTCTCAGGAGCTGCACGAGCGCCGGCATTCGCGCCCAGGCGACCTCGAAGCCGTGGGTGTGCACGATCGAGGGGACATCCAGCCCGATCAGATTCATCGGAAGCACGGCGCCGAAGGCGACCGCGTCGGCGCGATGCGACTTCGCGAGGTCTCGCACGCGCCGGGAGAGCGCGGGAGTAGGCCAGTAGACGCGGCCCGGCCAGCGATGGATCGCGAAGGGCTGGGAGCGGTCGTAGGCAACGTCGCCGGGGAACGCCGGCGCAAGGACGGCGACGGAGTCCGGGTCGAGCCGCGCGTATATGTTCCACAGATAGTTCTGGATTCCCCCGACCCGGGGCGGGAAGTCGTTGGTGACGAGCAGGACTCGCTTCACGGCCGGCCTTCACCCGCGGCGCTCTGTAGCGAGAACCGCGCCTTCGCGTCGAGGGCGATCTGGATCCGCTCGAGGACCGGCGGGTGCGTGAAGAACGCCCACCGGACGAATCCGTTCGGCTGAAGGTCGGCGAGGTTCGAGCGAGCGAGGTTCACCTCGACCGAGACGGCGGTTTCGGGGTCGCCCGTGTACTCGATCGCCGCACGATCGGCGGCGGCCTCGATGCTGCGCGAATACCAGTTCTGAAGCGGCAGCGTGACGAACGACGTCACCGCGAGCACGAGCGCCAGGAGAGGCAGCCACCGTGGGTCGCCGGGCCCGCTCGCGCCGGCCCACTCGCCCAACGCCTTCCATGAGACGAGCCGCCAGATCAGAAGCACCAGGAGCGCCGCGCCGGCAGACCCGATCACCGTCGAGCGCAGCACGTCACGATGCGCGACGTGTGCGAGCTCGTGCGCGACGACGAGGTCTATCTCGGCAGGCGTCGACTTCGCCAGCAGCGTGTCGTACAGCACGACCCGCTTGGTCGCGCCCAGGCCGGACACGTACGCGTTCTGTCTCGTCGTGCGACGGCTGGCGTCGGCGACGAGCACGTCGTCCACCCGCACGCCGGCTCGTTGCGCGATGGCAACCACGCGCTCGCGGACCTCTCCCTCGACGGGGGTGAAGCGGTTGAACAACGGCTCGTACACGACGGGAAGCAGGTACACGAGCCCCACGGTGAGCGCCACGGCGAACCCCGCGGCGGCGGCCGGCCAGCCGCGCGGCAGGGCGCGCACGATCCCGAGAAAACCGAGCGCCGTGATCGCACCGATCACCAGCTGGAAGCCCAGCCCCTTCGCGGCGTCGACCAGATAACCGGCGAGCGGCTGCGTCACGAGCTGATAGCTTCGGTCGTGGAAGAAGCGGGCGATCCCGAACGGCAGATGAACGAGCGCGATCGCGCCGGTGACTACCCCCATGAGAACCAGCGCTTGGATCCACCAGCGTCCTCCCGATACCGAGGCGGACCAGCTGCCGAGCCGGCGGAGGCCGGGGCCCAGACCGAGAGCCGCACCCGCCAGCATCCCGGCCGCGATCGCGGCGAAGCCCAGCGCGTACCGAGGCCCGTTGTACCGGCGCGATCGCTCGATCTCGTCGCGGGTGAAGTGATCCTCGAGACGCGCGCGCGGTTGTTCGGCGTGCGGGGTCGCGAAGACGGCCGCGGTGGCGATCCCTGAGGCTGCCAGGAGCACGGCGATGATCGCGAGGTGGAGGCGGCGCCCGCGCATCGCCGTCATCCTACGCACGCAGTACCCTGGGCAGGCGATGACGGACGAGATGCGCGACGTCTCCCAGGGCCCGCCGGCGGAAGGGTCCACCCGCTCGGCGCCCACGTGCGAGAGATGCGGTGAGGCGACGACGTTCGCAGAAGGCATCTCGACGCACGACCTCTACGCCGAGAAGTTCCTGTGCCCCTCCGGACACGAGACCTACCGCTCGTTCGGGCGCGGCTCCGTTTCCTAGGTCACGGCGAGCAGCTCCGTGCCTTCGGGGACCGTTACCAGCATCGCGAGGTCGGGGGCACCGGTCGGTGTCGGCCGCGTCGCGAGTACGACCATCACGTAGCCGTGGGCCGCTTCCTCGGAGATGACGGCGACCGGCGGCCCGGTACGCACGCGGCCTTCTGAGTGGACCCCAGCCTCACCGAAGGCGTGCCGGGCGCGGCGGATCTGCTCGTGCGCGAACTCCTCGTCGTGCTTCTCGGGCGGGATCACGAACTGGCCCTGTTTCGCCCGCCATAGGCGCGGGGGAACGACGCCGAGAACGGTGACGCTTGCCTGCAGCTCGAGGGCCCGCTCCACCGCCGTGCGGAGTGCGCGATCGCCGACGGAAGACCCGTCGTAGACGAGCAAGAGCTTGCGGGACTGACCGTCGTCCATCGCGCGGAGAGGCTAGCGCCTGCCGCGCTTCGAAGCCCGCCGTGCTGTGGTCCGCCGCTTCACCGGCGCCCGGCGCTTGGGAGCGGCCTTCCGGGCCGGTGCGCGCCGCTTCGGTGCCGCGCGCTTGGTGGTCGTCCGCCGTTTCGGGGTTGCGCGCCGCTTTGCGGGCGTCCGCCGCTTGGTGGTCGTTCGCCGCCTCGCGGGCGTGCGCCGCCTCGCCGTCGTCTTCTTCGCGACCTTGCGCTTCGGCGCCGCGCGCCGCTTCGTCGCGGCGGACTTCCTCGCGGGGGCTTTCTTCGCGGCTGTCTTCTTTGCCGCGGGCCGCTTCGCAGCCGGGCGAGGACGCGAAGCGCTCGACGGAGCGGCCGGGCGTCGCGAGTCCGCGACCCAGCCGACATCGCTTCCGAGCCGGTTCCCCGCAGAGACCTCGCCCGTCCGCGGGTCGAATCGCCACACAGCGCGCTGCTCCTTCCCCCGGTACGGGAACGTCAGCGAGATCACCCACGGCTGCGAGTCGGAGCGCGACGCATCCCAAGCGGCCTTGAGCTCGTCGTCGGATATCCGGACCCGGCGAGCGCGCAGGTTGCGTGCGACCGCCTCCCCGAGCGGGAGGCTCGACAGGCCCAGGCGCGGCTTCTCGAGCCGCGCGTTCTGTGAGTCCCGGATCGCGACGGCCCGTTCATCGAGAACCGGCCCCAGGAAGCGTTCGATCCAGGCGACGTCCACCCCGGCCTGCTTCGCGACCTGTTCGACCGGTTTCCCGGCACGCAGGAGCCGCTGCACGTCGCGAGGCGCCAGCTTGGAATCGGCCGAGACCCGCCGGGCCGGCTGTTCGCCCTTCTGCTTGGCGCGGCGCTTCCGAACGACGTCCTCGAGCGTTCGGAACATCTTCTCGTCGATCGGAACGACGTGGCTCCCCCGGCGGCCTTGCTTGCGCGAGGTGAGGATGAGGTTCTCGAGGTCGTTCGAGGAGCCGACCACCCGAAGCTTGATCAACGGTCGGCTCCCACGTTGTGGGATGGGGTCACTGAAGCGAATGCGCTGCTCACGCCCGGCATTCAAACCCAGGGCGGTAGGGGGTCGCAAGCACGTTGGGAGGGCCGGGCGGGCGGCCGCTGCCCGCCACGGGCCCTGGGGGTCTGGCTAGCCGGTCTCGGATCGACCCTGCCACTGGACGGGCGGAAGGAGGCCGGCCTTGTTCATCTCGCGCAGGGCGCGCTCCTCGGCGGCGTCGAACACCACGGCCCCATCGGGTCGATCGAGCAGGAAGGTCACGAGGCAGTCGTTGCATGCGTCCGTGTTCTGCATCCGGCAGTCATCGCAGGAGATCAGCATGCCCGTGAGGTCGATCCGGCCGTCCTTGGCTTCCATCGCTCTCCCCTTGTCGGCGGTGCTGTGGAACGATCCGAAGGTAGCAGCTGGGTACGACACGAACGTCTGACCTGCAGAAATGAGAGAGGCCCCGCGTGGGGGCCCCTCTGTGATCATCGTTCGCTCAGCCGGTCCGGGCCGTTCGAACCGCCCAGCGACGCACCGCCAGGGCTCCGCAGAGCGACAGAACCCCGATCCATACCGGCGCGCTCGGTACCCCGGTGGCCGGAAGCGGCTTCCCTGCCGGCGCCGGCTTCGGGGCCGAGACCGGCTTCGGTTTGCCCTGGGATGCGCTCAGCACCTTCACGCAGTTCTTGGGCGAGGAGCTCAGCGAGATCGTCGCCTTGGCCGTCCCGAGCTTCCCGAGGCCGGAGATCGAACCAACGCTCACGCCGAAGCAGTCGTAGGCGAACCGCCACGGCCCGCCCTCTGCCGCGGCGTAGTTGTCGGTCCATGCCTTGTCGGAGAAACGGTTGAGGCCCGGCAGCGGGAAGAACGACGCGTCTCGGAGGTTTGGCGTGTTGTTCGCGGCCTGGCTGCGCGGATCCATCACGGTTTGCGCCGGCGGGTCGGCGACACCGTTGTTGCCGTAGCCGTGGGCCTCGTCCGTGTACCAGATCGAGATCCCCGGGATCCAGTTGATCGGATGCCGGTCGCCCTGCCCCGCCGAGTCGAAGTCGTTCCCGACACGGTCGCGGAGCTCGACGTAGTACCCATGGTCGAACGCGGTCGGGCCGGTCGCGAAGCGGGTCCAGCCGTCGAACAGGTAGGGCCGTTGGCTCTCGCCATCGTCGTCGAAGTAGGTCTTCCCGTCGTCACCGGCGACCTTCAAGTCGTCCACGACCCAGCCCTTCATCGCAACACCGACATCGGTCGAGTACGCGAGGCGGATCACGCACTCCGTCCCCGCACACGCCGAGATGTCGTAGGAGTCGTCGATGAACTCCGGAGCAGGCATGTCCCCGTTCGTGCGCGCGACAACGTTCTGTGGCCAGGGCGGCGAGGCCGACGAGCCGGTGATACCGTTGCTGTACTTCTCCTGGCACGCGCTCGTGAAGGGGTTGAACTCCCTCGGCGTCGTGCGACCTTCCTCGGACGCCACGGACTGGAACGTCTTGCCCTTGTCGGTCGAGATCATCACGAAGCCGTAGTCGAAGTCCCATTCGATCTCGTACCAGGACTTGAACGAAAGCGTCAGCGCCGTGCCCGCCGGCGCGGTTCGCGTGTTCTCCAGATCGATGTCCATGGTCCTTCCCGGACACCCGAACCCATCGCCGGCCGTCGAGTAGAACGCATGCTTCCCACTCGGCACGCTCTCGAAGAGCGTCCGGTGAGGAAGCTCGACGTAGAACGCGTCGGCGTTGTGAACGTTCGGGCCGGAGAGGGTGTACGGGTCGCCGTTCGCATCGATGGCGTCGATACGGTGCGTATCGATCTTGGACTCACGGAGCGTCGCGTTGAGGCTCGTCGTCGTCCGTCGAGGGACGATCCACCCGAGATCCTGGCGGGAGAAGACGCTCATGTACTGGAACCCGTCGGTCGCCATCAGGTCCCAGTACTCGATGGTGTCGCGGTCTCCTGAATAGAAGTCGGGGAGACCGAGCGAATGGCCGTACTCGTGCGCGAAGACACTCGTCGTGCCGTTCTCCGGGTTCACGTTGTACGGGCCGACCCGCGAGAATGCCCGCAGCTCGTCGCCCATGTCCTTGGTCGTCTGCTCGAGCCGGAACTGATCGGTCCACCAGAGCGGCCGCTCCAGCCGGTCCCGGCACTGATCGTTCGACTCGTAGCCCGAGATACCGGTCACCGGATCGATATAGCTGTCGGTCAGGTCTCCCGAGTGCGGCCATACGTTGTCGTAGCCGCCGTTCAGCTGCGAGTCGCCGTTCCCGCCACGCCCCTGGAAAGCGATCTCGAAGAAGTCCACCAGGCAGTTCCGGTCGGAGTCGAACTCGTTGTAGTCGATCTCGGGATCGGCGATCGACGCGGCGTCGTACGCCATCTTGCTCGTGGGACCGCAACCGGCGTCGATGCTACCCAAAGCGATGGCGGTCCCCTTGTCGTCGGCTCCGTAGTACTGGCGCTGGCCGGGGAGCTGGTACCAGCCGTCCACGATGCGCTCCGTCGCCGGCGTGAACTCGGTGTACGGGCCTTGGCCGAGCGCATCCGGCGGGATCGTCGTGACACCGGTGCACGTGTTGCCCTTGAAATAGGGGTTCGACCACTTGTACGTATCTTCAGTGAACGCGGTGGTCTTCGCGTTCAACGCGGCCAGCTCACCCTGCGGGTAGAGCTGACCGAAGCTCATGTTCTGGTAGTGCGTGTAGATGCTCGCCGGGTTGTTGGGGTTGGAGATCCGGTTGTAGAAGGTCCAGCCGGCCGCGGCGGGCGAGTGCTTGAAGTCGACGTAGTCCACGAGCACGACCGGGAACGGCCGGTCGCCGAACCGTGCGGTCTCCTGGGTCGTCACGCGCGGCCCGTGCGTCGTCGAGCTGAGCGCCGACTTCCCGGACTGGGTGAGCACGGCCGTCGCCGACAGGTCGTGGTGCACGATCTGTGGGTTCTCCTTGAACGTCTTTGCGCGCGCGGTGACGAGTATGCGGTTGGCGGCTTTGGCGCCGGCGGGCCAGTCGAGTCCCGAAGCGATGCTCCCGATCTTCCAGGTGATCATGTTGCCGCTCCGGGACGTAGGCGCAGGGGTCGAGGAAACGAAGACCGCGTTCGCGGGAAGCGTCTCCGTGATCGTCGCGCCGGTCGCCGCGCTGCCCGAGATGTTGCGGTACTCGATCTCGTGGATGTACTCCTCGCCCGGCGCGACCCATCCGCGCTCGGAGACGAACTGAGCGCGGACCTGCGCCCGATCCGGCTTCGAGGTGAACACCGCGACGGCCTCGCGTTCGGTGTCCGACACGCCGGTCGCCCAGTCACCGGTCACGGGATGCGTGTACGTCCCGGTCGTACGGACGCGGATCGGCGTCTCGAAGTTGTCGGCGGCCCCGCTCGCGACGTTGCCGATCTCGGCCGGCGAGAACGTGACGCTGAAGATGCCCTCGAGGCTCGCGGTCGCCGTCTTGGCGATCTTGCTCCCGTCCTTCCGTGTGAGCTCGACGCTTACATCGCCGGGCACGAGATCCGTGTTCAGTGGGATCGGGTCGGTCGGGCCTGCGGGGCCCGCCACCTTGGTGTCCTTCATCCAGGTGGCGCCGGTGACGACGAGCGGCTCCGCGGCCAGGCCGCCGGGCGCTACGTCGAAGGACGGCCTCTCGAGGATGGTGCGCGTGCCCAGCTGGTTGAGGGTGAACTGGAACTTCGGCTGACCGGTGAGGACGTCGGTCTTCACCTTCGAGACGATCTCGAAGCCGAACGTGCCGGGCGCCCAATCCGTCTCCCATGTGGCGGGATCGATCGTGAACGACCAGGGGTCGGCGCTCACGTCCTGCGTGTGCACGAGTTTGCCGGTTTGGTCGGTGAACCGAACTTCGAGCTGAGGAGCCGGGTTCAACGCGGGAGCGTCGCCTTCGTTGGTTGGGCCGCCCCCGTCGACGATGAAATCGACCGTTGCGCACTCGTTGGCCGCGAACGAGGCCGGGCCTCCGAACAAGATCTGCCCAAGGATGCAGTCGATCCCCGGACCTGCTTCGAGGAACTCGTAGCCGCCGACGCGGATCACGCGGTCGGCGGCCGCGCTCGCGGGCATCAGGGTCGCGGCGAGCACCGTCAAGGCGGCCCCCGCCAGCGCCAAACGTGCTCGAGCGCGCGCGTTCGGTCGCGGTCGTTTCAGCATCGACATTCCCCTGTCCCCTTTCGAGAATCGCTTAGGCGTTTTGGCCATCTCTAGGTTCGCCCTCAGCGCCTGTTTCCCCTGCTGACGCGGCCTGAACGGTAGCCTCATGGGGCGTTCCCGGCAAAACGGTACGATGCCGATCGTGACGGTCTCGACGCATCACCTGTCGCTATCCACGCGCGGCGACAACGACGTCCGCGACATCACCGGCGAGGTCGCAAAGGCCGTCCGAGACAGCGGCGTTCGGAACGGCATCGCGACCGTGTCCGTGCCCGGCTCGACCGCCGGGGTGACGGCCATCGAGTACGAGCCTGGGATGATCCGGGACCTTCAAGAGTTCCTCGAGCGCCTGGCTCCGACGAACGCCCCCTACCACCACAACCACGGCGGCGACTCGAACGGCCACGCCCACGTGCGCTCCGCCTTCATCGGCGCGTCGCTCACGGTTCCGCTCGTCGACGGGGAGCTCGTGCTCGGCACCTGGCAACAGATCGTGCTGGTGGACTTCGACGACCGCCCTCGCAAGCGCGAGGTGTTGGTGCAGTTGGTCGGCGAGTAGCGAAAGGCCCCGCCTGGACGGCGGGGCCTTGCGCGGGCGCGGCCGAGCCGATTACTTCAGCTTGAACAGCGCGACGAGCGTCGAGCCGTCCGTTGCGGCCATCGTCACCCGGTAACACGTTCCCGCCTTCTTCGGGGTCTGCCAGTTGTAGATGAACTGGCCGCCCGTGGCGTCGTAGCGGAGGCTGGTGCCGCCGGTCGCCGTCAGCTCGACGGCGTCTTCTGTCCCGGCGCCGGCACACGGCACCTGCCTGGCGTCGAGCGAGACCAGCGAGGTATCGGTCAACTCGGTGGAGCCGGCGAACATCTCCCACTTCAGCGGGACTGTGCTTCCGTTCTTGACCGTGTTCCACACCCCGTTCATGTCGACCGGCGAGTAGAAGCCCCTCAACGTCCACGCGAGCACGGAATACGAACTCGTCGCAGTCGCGTCGTTGCCCGCTCGGTCCGTAGCGGTGGCGGTCATCGTGTGCGAACCGACGCTCGTTGCGTGTCCGGTGACCACGCAGGAGTCGAGGAGGGACAAGTCGTCCGATGCGGAGCACGTCGGTGCGGCCGGCACAGAGCCGAAGTAGTAACTCGCGCCGTCCGCGGGCCCGCCGAGCCACTGGATCCCGTATGGGTCGGTCAGATCGATGGCGATGCCGGCCTGCGAGGCGCCCGCCGAGTTGCCGGCGAGGTCCCAGCATGTACCGTTCGCCGACTGCCCGGCGCCCTCATCCCAGACGATGTCCGAAGCCGTTGCCGCCAGCGGGCCCGAGAGCGCGTCGGTGCAGCTCCAGGTGACCGTCACGGCGGTGTTGTTCCAGCCGAACACGTTCGGAGTGGGCACTCGACTGGAGAATGCGATCCCGGGGGCCGTCTTGTCGATGTCGATGTCGGAGAACGTAGCGCCCGACGAGTTCCCGGCGTTGTCGGTGCAAGAACCGGAGACTTCCTGATCCTCGCCCTCGCCGACCGTTACCGGGATGCTCATGTCGTCCACGCCCGACAGCGCATCGGTGCAGTCGAACGAGACGATGATGTCCTGGTTCGTCCAGCCACCGGCATAGGGAGTGGTATCGGACTTCACCGCCGATGCAGTAACGACCGGATCCGTCTTGTCGATGTCGATGTCCGTGAACGAAGCGCCCGCGGTATTCCCCGCTGCGTCGGCGCACAGCGTCGAGGCCGACTGATCGACACCGTCGGCAGACAGCGTCGCCGAGGCCGGCTCGAGGGAAGCGACTCCGGCAAGCGCGTCCGTGCACCCGAAGGTCACGATCACGTCCTCGTTCGCCCACGTTCCTGCGACGTAGTCCGCGTCGTCCGACGTAGCGGACGCACTCGCGACCGGCGCGGTGAGGTCGATGTTGATCCCGCCGAGCGACGTGGAAGCCGAGTTGCCCGCGACGTCGCTGCACGTGCCGTTCGCGATCTGCCCCGCTCCCTCTTCGGTCTTCAAGTCGGACGCGGTCGCGGATGTGGCGCCTGAGAGCGCGTCGGTGCAGTTCCACGTGACCGTCACTGCGCCGTTGTTCCACCCGGCGCCGTTCGCGGCAGGGAGGCGGCTCGCGGGCGTGATGGCCGGGTTGGTCAGGTCGACCACGATGTCGAGGGCCGACGACGTCGCTGCGTTGCCCGCCGCGTCGGTCGCGCGCGCGGCGAACGCGTAGGTCCCTTCGGCGAGTGAGGCGCTCGTGAACGACCAGATGCCGCCGGATGCCGTAGTCGAGTCGGCCACGGAACCGTCGCGCAGCAGCTCGACGAGCGAGCCGTCTTCCGCGGTACCCGTGAAGGTCGGCGTGGCGTCTTTCGACACGTCGTCGACCTGCGAAAGGCCGGTGTCCGAAGCGTCGGCGAGGTCCGGTGCCGATACGGCCGGCGGCGTCAGATCGATCGTCCACTCGTAGGAGGCCGGCGAGGCGTCGGCGTTACCGACGGCGTCGGTGGCCCGGACCGCGAACGAGTGGGCGCCTTCGGCAAGACCCGAGTAGCTCTTCCCGGCTGCCGGACAAGACTCGAAGCTCCCATCGTCGATCTTGCAATCGAAGCTGGAACCGGCCTCGCTCGAGGTGTAGGTGAAGGCTGCGTCGGCGCTGTTCGTCAGCACGGGGGGCGCCGTCACGATCGTCGTGTCGGGTGCCGTGAGATCGATCGTCCAGGAGTGCGAGGCCGGAGAAGCGTCCGTGTTGCCGGCAGCGTCGGTCGCGCGGACCGCGAAGGTGTGCGATCCACCGGCCAGGTCGGAGTAGCTCTTGCCGCCGGCCGGGCACGACGTAAAGGCGGCCCCGTCGAGCGAGCATCCGAACGTGGAGCCCGCCTCGGTCGACGTGTAGGTAAACGCTGCGGACGTCGAGCTCGTCGGGCTGTCCGGCGCGCTGGTGATCGTCGAGTCCGGCGGGGTCGTGTCGCTGGGGGCGGCCGCGATCGTGAAGGTGATCGTGATGGTGGAGGGGCTCTCGTTGATAGTAGTGCTCGCGAGGAAGCTGGCGACGAGGCTGTAGTTCTGGGATGTCGCCTGCGCTGCGGGGGTTGTCCATCCGACGTTCCCGCTCCGGCCGTTCGCGGTTCCGGCTGCCGAGATCGAAACGCCTGAGAATGACGCTCCGGCGAACGGCGACCCGTTGAGCGTGGCGCCGTCCAATGAAACGGAGAACGGATAGGTCGGGTTGTTCGTCGTCCCCGACGTCTCGTCCACGAACAGGAAGACGCTCTGCGTGTACCCGGTGCTCGGGGAGAGCGTCCCCCGGTCGACGGTCTTGTCCAGGCCGCCAGTGCTGGTGTCAAGGTCGGCCTGCAAGTTGTCCGCAACCGCGACGCTCGCGAGCAGGACGATCCCTGCGAGCGCCAGTGCGACGACCTGTGCGACCCGAGACGGCTGAGATCCGATCACGTCACCCTCCTACGTAGGCAGACCCGACCGTCGCCGGTCGGTATCGGCACTCCCGCGGAGGGTTCGCCACTCGCTCCCCGAGGCCCAGGCGACCAAGTTCGGCCCTCGGATCCATGCGCCGCGTCGGCCGGTTTTCCCAGCCGTGTTCCAGTTAACGAACGCGGAGCGTGACTAGCAACCAGGAAACGGTACTACTTACTCGGGACATTCGTCCTGAACTCGGCTGCCGCAACGCAGAAAGTAGTCGTTCGGGGAGATCGCCTAGACGACGCCGTCGGCACGCAGATCCCGGATCTCATCCTCGGAATACCCGGCGGAGCGAAGCCCGTCGTCGGTGTGCTGGCCGAAGCCGGGAGCCGCGCCGAGCGGGGGCTGCTGCTCGCCGACGAACTTGATCGGGTTGCCGACGACGCCGGCCGGGCCGGCGTCGGTAGGCACTTCGGTCCGCATGCCGCGCGCGACGACCTGTGGGTCGGCGAACGCCTCGCCCATGTCGTTGACCGGGCCGAAGCAGGCATCGAGGTCGGCCAGCTCGCGCACCCATTCGTCGCGCGTGCGGCCGAGCAGGATCTCCTGGATCCGCTCCCCCATCTCGTCCTGCTCGTCGGGCGGCGCCAGCTGCCGCTCGACGAACTCCGGCACGCCGAGCGCCTTGCACAGCGCAGCCCAGAACTGCGGCTCGAGCGCTCCCACCGTCACATACTTGTCGTCGCCGCAACGGTAGACGCGGTAGCACGCGACCCGACCCGAGAGCCGCATCTGCCCGCGCCTGGGCGCGACGCCGTCCATGAAATAACCGGCCGCGTGCATCGCGAGCCACGACACCGCGCCGTCGAGCATCGAGATGTCGACGAAGCGTCCACGCCCCGTCCGCTCGCGATCGCGAAGCGCTGCGAGGATGCCGACCGCCGCCATCAACCCGCCGCCGCCGACGTCGGCGATCTGAACGCCGGCGATCGCAGGCGCACCGTCGCGCGGACCGATGATGTCGAGGATCCCGCCGTACCCGAGATAGTTCAGATCGTGTCCGGCGCGCTGCGCGTACGGGCCGTCCTGCCCGTAGCCGGTGATCGCGCAGTAGACGAGGCGCGGATTCTTCTTCGCGAGCGCTTCGTATCCGACGCCGAGCCGATCCATCACGCCGGGCCGGAACGATTCGACGAGCACGTCGGCGTCCTTCACGAGACGCAGAAGGATGTCACGCGCTTTGGCGTTCTTGAGGTTCAACGTCATCGATCGCTTGCCGCGGTTGAGCGCGAGCAGGCCGGCGCTCATCCCACCTTTGAACGGCTCCATCCAGCGGATGTAGTCGCCTTTTCCGGGCTCCTCGATCTTGAGCACGTCCGCGCCGAGGTCGGCGAAGAGCATCGTCGCGTATCCGCCCGGGAGAAGACGCGTGAGGTCGAGGATCCTCAACCCCTTGAGCGGTCCGCCCACTACTGATCTTCCGCGCCGACGCGCGGGACTTCCTCTATCTGATCCGCCGAGCCGCACCAGCGGCATTCGATCCGCTCGATCTTTTCCTCGAGTGTTTCGGTTTCTTCAACGGCGGCGTCCCCGGCCAGCGAGAAATGCCAGAACTCACGGGTCCGTGCGCGTCGCACGACATCGAACCGGGTCAGATTCCCACATGCGTTGCAGCGGTACCGGATGTACTGGTTCAAGGCTTCTCCCTCGGATGTTCGCGCGAGTATATGACAGGTCGTTTCGGCAGGTCCTCCCGCTTGCAGTAAGGCAACGCGGCCGTTTCGATCGCATTTCCCGGTCGGTTTTCCGGATCAACGGGTGTCCCAACCTCAACTCTTGTAATCGAACACCTGTTCGAGTAGCCTCGGATGATCCATGCGAGCCCGACAGCGATCCTTCGAAGACCTCGGGACGCCGCTCGCCGAGACCACCTTCTGCATCGTGGACCTCGAGACGACGGGCGGCTCGCCGTTCACCTGCCGGATCACCGAGGTCGGCGCGGTCAAGGTTCGCGGCGGCGACGTGCTCGGTGAGTTCCAGGCCCTCGTGAACCCCGGCGAGCCCATCCCGACGTTCATCTCGATGCTCACGGGGATCACCGACGCCATGGTTGCGACTGCCCCGCCGATCGAGGAAGTGCTTCCCTCCTTCCTCGAGTTCGCAGGCGACGCCGTCATCGTGGCGCACAACGCCGGCTTCGATACGCGGTTCCTCGCCGCGAGCGCGGAGCGGCTCGGCTACCCGAAGATCGAGAACCCGGTCGTGTGCACGGTGCGTCTGGCGCGGCGGCTCGTGCGCGACGAGGTGCCGAACCTGCGACTGGCGACGCTCGCCAAGGCGATGCGCTCCCCCACCGAGCCCAACCATCGCGCGCTGTACGACGCTCGCGCGACGACCGACGTGCTCCACGCGCTGCTCGAGCTCGCCGGGCGCTGGGGCGTTACGCACCTCGACGACCTCCTGTGGTTCCAGGGCGCGGGCGGTCACCCGCAGGCGCGAAAGCGCGCGCTCGCGCAGGACCTGCCGCGCACGCGCGGCGTCTACCTGTTCCGCGACGCGCGCGGGTTGCTGCTCTACGTCGGCAAGGCGACGAACCTGCGCGCTCGCGTGCGGTCGTACTTCGGCAGCGACGACCGCCGGCAGGTCGGCGATCTTCTCCGGGAGCTGGCCACCGTCGAGCACATCGTGGCGCGCTGCGACCTCGAGGCGTCGGTGCTCGAGGCCCGGCTCATCCGCCGCGACCGTCCCCGCTTCAATCGCGCACAACGTGGGCGCTTCAAGCCGGCGTTCCTGCGTCTTTCCGCCGAGCGGTTCCCACGATTGGTCTTGGCCCGCGCGCCGGCGCCGGGCGCGCTCGGACCGGTGACGCGCGCGACCGCCGACGCCGTTCGCCTTGCGATCGAGGAGGCGCTTCCCATCCGCCGCTGCACCGACCGCATCGGCGTCAAGACGCGCTTCGCTCACTGCGTGCTGGCCGAGATCGGCCGCTGCGCGGCGCCGTGCGAGGGACGCGTCACGCCCGAGGACTACGCGACCGGCGTCGACCCTGCCGTTTCGGCGCTGGCCGGCGACCCGAGCGCGGTCCTCAACGCCCTGGAGCTGCGCATGGAACGGCTCGTCGGCGCGGAGCGCTTCGAGGAAGCGGCAACCACGCGCGATCGCATAGGAGCTTTGGTGTCGGCGAGCGCGAAGCGCCGTGCCGTCGACGCGCTCTCGCGTGCCGGGCGCATCGAGGTAGAGGATGCGGGCGCGGTACTCGAGATGTCGGGCGGGGTCCTGGAGCGTGTCAACGGAGAACCGCTCTCGATCCCGCCCGACGGCCATCCCGACGAGACGCGGCTGATCGCCGGCTGGCTCGCGCGAGCGCGGCGCCGCATCAAGCTGCGGGGCGCGTCCGGCGAATGGGCCGAAGCGATGGGAGGTGGACGGGCGATCGCGACGTGGCAGCGAAGGATCGCGCTCGCCCGGCGAGAGCCCGCAGCGTAGCCGCTATCGGTTCTTCTGAGAGATCTCTTTGAACCGCTCGAGGGTCTTGCGCGCGCTCCCCGACTCGATCGACTCGACGGCGCGGGCGAGGCCTTCGACCAGATCCTTGACCGCGCCGGCTGCGACCAGCGCGCACGCGGCGTTCAACGCGACTGCGTCGCGCGCCGGGCCCTGCTGGCCGTCGAGAAGCGCCACGGCGATCTTCGCGTTGTGCTCCGGGCCTGCGCCTCTGAGGTCCTCGCCCCGAGCCCGCGCGATCCCGAGGTCGGCAGCGTCGAACGCGCGCTCGCTCACCGCGCCGCCCCGGATCTCCCACACGCGCGAGGTCGTCGTCGTGGTGAGCTCGTCGAGCCCGTCGTCGCCCCGGAACACGAACGCGTGCTCCGAGCCGAGGCCGGCGAGCGCCTCGGCCATCTTCGGCGCCATCGCCGCGTCGGACACGCCGACGGTTTGGCGCGTCGCGCCGGCCGGGTTGGTCAGCGGGCCGAGGAAGTTGAACACGGTCGGCACGCCGAGCTCGCGCCGCACCGGGCCGGCGTGCTTCATCGCCGGATGGAAGACCGGCGCGAAGCAGAAGCCGATCCCGGCCTCCTCGATGCACGCCGCCACCCCGTCGGGCTCGAGGCCGATCGCGACCCCGAGCGCCTCGAGCAGATCCGCCGAGCCGCACTCGCTCGAGGCAGCGCGGTTGCCGTGCTTGGCGACCCGCACCCCGGCTCCGGCCACGACGAGCGCCGCCATCGTCGAGACGTTGACCGTTCCGGCCAGGTCGCCGCCGGTCCCGCACGTGTCGACGAGCGTCCCGCCGACCTCGACCTTCTTGGAGAACGAGCGCATCGAGCGGGCGAGCCCGATGATCTCATCGGCGGTCTCACCCTTGGCGCGCAGCGCGAGCAGGAACCCGCCGATCTGGGCGGGCGTCGCCGCGCCGGACATGATCTCCCCCATGGCCGCGGCGGCCTCGGCCTCGCCGAGGTCTTCGCCCCGTACGAGCCGCGACAGCGTGTCGGCCCAGGAAAAGTCGCTCATCGTGGGGTCGAAGGATACCGGCCGCGCGTCGCGGGGGCGTCCCCTTCCCCCAAGACCGTCTGACATGTCTGACGCGTCAGACGCCTCATTGAAAGACGCGCCTATACTCGAACACATGCGCATCGCGATCGGCGGCGACGAGCGGAACGACGTCACCGACCACGTGCTCGAGGCGCTCCGCGAGCGCGGACACGAGCTCGTGAAAGTCGTCGGCCCGGTCGGCGGCGGGGACGAGCAGTGGGCCGACGTCGGCCGCGAGGTCGGCGAGTCGGTCGCCGGCGGCGACGCCGATCAGGGGATCGTCTTCTGTTGGACCGGCACCGGCGTGTCGCTCGCCGCGAACAAGGTTCACGGCGCGCGCGCGGCGCTCTGTACCGACGCCGGGCAGGCCAGAGGCGCCCGCCGCTGGAACGATGCGAACGTGCTCGCGATGTCGCTGCGATTGACGAGCACGCCGCTCGCCGACGAGATCCTAGACGCCTGGTTCTCGACCACCGAGCTCGACCCGGCCGAGGTCCCCAATATCGAGAAGGTCAAGGCCGCCGACTCGCACTGAAACGGCGGGTTTCGCGCGCGCATACCGGACAATCGAAGAAACATTTCTTATTTCCTGGAATCCCTTCTTATTCGTTGCGCCAGCCACTACTGTCGTTAGCGAGGGGAAGATCCTCCTCACGAAGGGAGAAGCCCATGGCTTCCAAGAACGTGCAGACGGCACTCGCCGTGTATGAATGCTTCAACAAGCGCGACCTCGACGGCGCGGTCAAGCCCATCGCCGAGGAGCTCGTCTTCGAGAATCACGGCCTCGGCCAGACCTACAAGTCCCGCGCCGAGTTCCGCGATTCGCTGCAGAGCTGGATCACCGGATTCTCGGACGGCATGATCACCGAGCCGCGCGCGATCGACGCCGGCGACACGGTGATCGTCCAGTTCATCGGCAAGGGCAAGAACGACGGACCGATGGGCCCCTACCAGAAGCCCACGGGACGGGTGTTGACTCTTCCGTTCGTCGACATCCTCAAGTTCGACGCGCAAGGACGGATCGTCGCAGGCGAAACGTACTTCGACATGCTCGCGATGCTCGTCCAGTTGGGTCACGCGGAGCGACCGGCCCAGAAGTAACGTCGCCTCCGCATCCGATCACCGAAGAGAGGAACACCTATGGATTCCAAGAATGTGGAAACGGTGCGCGCGAGTTTCGAGGTCTGGAACAAGCGCGAGTGGAAGAAGGCGGCATCGGCCTACGCGGAAAACGCAACGCTGATCGATCACGGCCGCGAGATCACGTACAAGGGTCGCGATGAGATCGTGGCATCATGGGACGAGCTCGCGAAGGGCTTCCCCGACGTCGAAGTGACCGACGTGAAGTCCTACGACGCCGGAGACACGGTCGTGACGACCTTCATCGGCCGCGGGACGAACAAGGGCGAGACGATGAGCATCCCCGCGACGGGGCGGCGCGTTTCTCTGCCGATCTGCTCGATCGATCACTTCGATTCGAAGGGCCTCATCGACCGGTCGGAGCAGTACTCCGACACGTTCTCGATGCTCGTCCAGCTGGGACTCGCGCAGACACCGGTCAACGCGTAAGCAGTAACGGGGGGAGGCGCAGGGTTCGCCCTGCGCCTCTTTCATTCCTCCAGCAGAGCCGCCATGTCCTTGGCGTTGCGGACGCCCTTGTCCTGATAGCAGTTGTTGAACATGACGTGGAGGCGCTTCACCTCACCGGCGAGCTCCGAGAGGCGCGGCGCCCACGCCTCCAGCTCCTTCTTCGAGTACAGGTAGTCGAAGCGCTCGGCGGTCGACATCCCGCGCCGCTTCCAGTTCTCCTCGTTGTGTCCGTGGAACCGCACCACGGCGATGTCCGAAGCGGTCGCCGCGACGATCGGCGGCACCGACGAGTCGAAGCCTTGCGGCATGTCCACGCCGACGAACGGGATGTCGTACTGCTCGAGGAACGCGAGCGTGCGCGGCGCCGACTTCTCGGTCATCCAGGTGCCGCGGCGGAACTCCACCGCGACGCGGAAGTCGGCCAGGCGCTCGGCGACGCGCACGATGTACGCGCGATTCTCGTCGCCGGGCACGAACCACTCGGGGAATTGGAACAGCACATAGCCGAGCTTGCCGGCCGAGTGCAGCGGCATCAGCGCCTCGGCGAACATGTCGAAGACTCTCTCGACCGCTTTCGACGGCAGGTCCTTCTGGTAGATGCTCGACTTCGAGCTCGTCGCCAGCTCGCGCACGTCTTTCGGCAGGGACTTCACCTGCGTCGGGTGCTGGGTCAGGAGCGAGTAGGCCTTGATGTTGAACGTGAAGTGCGCGGGCGTCCGCTCGACCCAGAGCACGGAATTCCGCTCGGACGGCGGCGCGTAGTAGGTCGAGTCGACCTCGACCACCGGGAACTGCGACGCGTAGTAGGCGAGCCGTTTCTCCGCGGTCTTGGCGTCTTTCGGGTACCAGCCTGAGTCGAGGAGCGTCTTGTCCGTCCACGACGCCGTCCCGACGAGGATCTCGCTCACGGGAAGTATCGATCCACGATCTTGGCGGCCGTCCGCGTCGCCAGCGCCTGAGCGGTCAGCGTGGGGTTCGGGCCGCCGATCCCGTTCGGGAACGGCGACGTGTCGGCGAGGAACAGCTTGCGGACCAAGTGCGCCTCGCACGCGGGATCGACCACCGACGAACCCGGCTCCAGGCCCATCCGCATCGTGCCGTGCATGTGGATCGTCGAGGGCGCGGCGTCCGCGCGGTGCAGCGTCTCCGGGATCGCGCCGGCGGCGAGCAGGACCTCGGCCGCTTTGTCGACCAGCCACTCGCGACGGCGGACCGTCGTCTCGTTCGCGTGGTAGGTCACGTGCGGCGCCGGATTGTTCTCGTCGGAGAGATCTCCTGCGAGCCGCACGCCGTTGGAGGCGACCGGATCGTCGTCGACGCTCGCCACGATCATGAGGCTGCGCCGGTACGCCTCCATCTTCCGCTTGAGCGCCGGGCCGATCAGCCGGCCTTTCGTCTTCCACGCGGCGTCGCCCCCATTCTTGTTCCAGGAGCGTCCGAGGAACGACACGAACGCGTAGGACAGCGGCCCGAGCCCTTGCGATTCGAGGAAGCCGTAGCCGGGGAAGTCTGCGCGCACCATCGACGTCTGCCCGAGGTGCATGTCGACCTCGTGCGGGAACTCGGCGGAGAGGTACTCGAACCAGTGCGTCGTCATGTTGCGGCCGACCGCGCCGGTGTCGGGCAGCTCGCTCGCGAGCCACAGCCGCGGCGACTCGATCGCGCCGCCGGCGAGCACGACCACGCGCGCGTCCTGCTCGAAGACACGGCCCTCGATGTCGCGGTACCGGACGCCGCGCGCGAGCACGGTGCCGTCCCGCTTCGTTTCGGTCAGGATCGCGGTCGCGAAGCAGCCGGTGCGGATCTCGCAGCGGCCGGTGCGAACCGCGAGCGGCGCGTACGACACGTTCGTCGAGCGCTTCGCGGTTCGCTCGAGCGGCGCGTTGTCCGGCAGGCGGCAGCCGGCGATGCAGGAGCCGCACTGGGTGCAGCCGTCGGTCGTCGGGTAGCGGAGCGGGTCGGCGTCCTCGGCGACCGGCAGGATCGCGTTCGGCTGCATCCGCCACGCAGCCCGCGTCACGTCGGGGTCGGGCGAGTGCTCGATGCCGGCCTTCTCGCAGCCGCGCATGAACAGCGCATCCTTCGGCGAAGCGATCTCCGGCACGACCACCGGAAGGATCTCCTCGACCTTCTCGTAGTACGGGATCATCTCGCCGTAGCCGAACGGCCAGTCGAGCTCCATCGGTCCGGGATAGCCGCGCGGACAGTTCGCTCCGTAGTGGAGCGTGTTGCCGCCGACGCCGGCCGTCGAGATCAGCAGCGGGATCCCGTCGCGACGCCGCGGCCACGGCGGAAGCGAACGGTCGGCCGGGCCCCAGCGGAACACGGCGTCGAGCGGGTTGAGCATGTCCCACTCGAGTCCGGTGAAGTCCTTCTGCGGGTCGTGCCACGGCCCGGCTTCGAGCACGCACACGCCGAGCCCTGCCTCGGCGAGCTCCTTCGCGACGACCGCTCCCCCGCCGCCACATCCGATAACGATCACGTCGGGCATGTTCATGCGCATCGCGGTCATTTCGCGAGCCTCTTCCGGAGCAGCGATCGCTCGCCCTCGGACGGGCCCGGCCATCCGGTCAGCTCCCAGCCGAGCGGGACGCGCGTCAGCTCGCCGTCGGAGTCGAGCCCGCTCCACTCGCCGTACACGGCGGCGATCGACAACACCATCAGCAGGTCGCCGAGGTCCCGCAGGTCGGCCATCTCGTGGGAAGCGAGCTTCTCGAGGATCGCCGCGCGGTCGTCCGCCGACAGGTCGGCGAACGTCGCGCCTTCCTTCTTCTCGGCCGCCATGCCGTCGAGGATCGTCACCACACCCTCGGACAGGCCCGGGATGAGCGTCTCGAGGTAGTGGGCGAGGAACCCCTCGGCCTCGATCTCCGGTGCGCCGAACGCTTCGTCGCCCGGCGGTCCGGGGACGACGGTCTCGGCGACCGCGCGGAGGGTGCGGTCCACCTCCGCCACGCGTGCTACCCCGCTTCTCGGTGGTCGACGCCGGTCTTCGCGGAGGCTTCCTCGATCGCCTTGCGCTTCGCCGAAGCCTCTTCGCGCGCGCCGATCGCGTCGCGGATCGGACCGAGGATCGATTCGGCGTCGAGGTCGAGGTTCGGGCCGTAGGACTCGACCTTCTTGAGCGTCGCCTGCATGATCGTTCCGGCGCGCTGGAGTTGCTCGAGCGCCTCGATGAATTGCGCGCCGTAGTGGATGTCGATCGGAACTCCGCAGAAGGGGCAACGGCCGGCGCGGCGCGGGTCCTCCAGCAGCAGGTCGATCGGGAACTCGCGTCCGCAGTTCCGGCAACGTCCTTCGATCTTCACGCTTTCCCCCTCACGGTCTCGGCGAGCTCGAACGGGTCGATGGGGCGGAGCAGCCAGTGGTCCGCGCCCGACCACTTCGCGAGCCAGTCGTCCTGCGCGCGCTCGAGCAGCACGATCACCTTCGGCGGCCGCGGGAGCGCCTTCAGCTCGCGCGCGAGCCCGAACGCGCCGTACGGCTCGGTCGTTTCATCGGCGATGACCACGTCGGGCTCCTCCGTTCCGGCGAGCCGGAGCGCCTCGAGGCCGTTCGCAGCGTCGATGTAGGTCACATCGGAGCCGATCGAGGAACGAACCCGGTCTCGGGCGCGTGGATCCTCGGAAACGACCAGGATCTTCATCGCCGGTCAATCCTATTCGGGCGGCCGGGGTGGGTCACTTCCGTCGGTGCTTGACACACCGTTCGCCCCCGCCTACTACAGAGCCCGAGCGGGGGGTCGAGCGTGCTCGATCGAGGCTCCCCATGACGTAAGGGGGTCGGTCGATGGAACGCACGATGGCGGAGAAGCTGACGGCAGAGTTCGTCGGTGCTCTCGCCCTCATCTTCGTCGGAGCCGGGGCGATCGTCGCCGCAGCGACCGGCGCTTCGAACCTGGTCGGCATCGCACTCGCGCACGGACTCGTTATCGCCGTGATGATGTCGTCGGTCGGGCACATCTCGGGAGGTCACTTCAACCCGGCGGTCACGATCGCGGCGTGGATCACGCAGAAGCTAAAGGCGAGCGACGCGCTCGGCTACATCCTTGCGCAACTCGCCGGAGGCCTAGCCGGTGCCTTCCTGCTCAAGGCCGCGCTCGGCGATCGCATCGTCGACGCGCTCAGGTATGGCGTGCCCGAGGTTGCGTCCGGCGGGCAGCTGAACATCTCGAACGGCCAGGCGGTCCTCATCGAGGCGATCCTCACGTTCTTCCTGGTGTGGGTCTTCTTCGCGACGGCGATCGACCCCGAAGGGTCGTTCGGAAAGATCGCCGGGCTGGCGGTCGGGTTCACGATCACGCTCGACATCCTGTTCGGCGGCCCGTTCACCGGCGCCGCGATGAACCCGGCGCGCCACTTCGGCCCGGCGCTCGCCGGCGGCCTATGGGACGACTGGTGGGTCTACTGGGTGGGTCCGATCTCCGGCGGCATCGTCGCGT
>JBBDRM010000123.1 GCA_040905475.1 Actinomycetota bacterium | reverse complement strand
GTCGACGAGTCCGTCGCCGTCGTTGTCATCCCCGTCACTGCACTGCGGAGGAGTCACCGGGTCGGTCTCGTCGTTGTCGTTCTCGTCCGTGCAGCCCGGGTCGTCGCCGTCGACGAGTCCGTCACCGTCGTTGTCATCTCCGTCACTGCACGCCGGGAGCGGCGGCGCTCCTGCTTCGGAATCGTCGTCGTCGGACTCGCAGTCCGGATCGCCGTTTCGTCCACCGAAGTCGGTCTTGCCGTCGCGATCGTTGTCGACGCCGTCGGAGCACTCCGGCTCGTCCGAACCGGACTCCGGCGAACCGTCGTCGCAGTCCCTATCGAAGCCGTCCGTTGCGCCGTCGTTGTCGTTGTCGATGCCGTCGTTGCACTCGTCCGGCGGAGGCGGCGGCTGGCAGTCGGGGTCGTCCTCATCGACGAACCCGTCTCCGTCGTTGTCGATCCCGTCCGAGCATTCGCCCGGGTTCTCTCCACCGTGCCCTTCAGCACAGTGCGGATTCTTCGCGAGCGGCGTCTCGTTCTCGCAGGCCTTGCCGGGGAAGTGAGCATCAGCAACGATGCCCATGAGGAATACCCCGAGCAGGACCGTGAGGAGAACGATCATCAGCTTCTTAGCCGGCGAACGTTCCACGCACTTCCCCCCTCCTGAGGTCGGCCCACTCCTAGGCAGGCACTCGATCCAGATGGGTCCGATTTCGATGCACCCGGCCTCGGTCCTGCACGAGCTGGGACTTTGGTCACGGCAAGGGTCGGTCTCTGCCGGATTGTCCCCTTCTAACGAAGCCGACTTTCAGAAAAGCTGGGGGCTGCTAGGCGATGGCCCGGGTGGTGTTTCGCCCGGCCTGCTTGGCCTCGTACAAGGCAAGGTCGGCCCGGTGGAGGAGCTCGGCGAGGTCGCCGCAGTCGCCGGAGGCCGAGACGCCCATGCTCAACGTTGCGCGCACGGCCCCGCCCGGCGTCTCCACGACGACATCCTGCGCGCGTATCCGGCCGGCAGCCGCGAGAGCGGCCTCCAGATCAGCGTCCGGGAGCAGGATGACGATCTCGTCGCCGCCGTAGCGTCCGATGAGATCACCTGAGCGGAGGCCTTCGGTGCACTGCCGGGCGACGCTCTGCAGGACCGAGTCACCGGCGGCGTGCCCGAAGGAATCGTTTATCGACTTGAAGTGATCGATGTCGACCATCATCGCGGCGAGCGGACGGCCGCCCCGCCGCGCCAGGTAGAACTCTCGCTCGGCGAGCTCGTAGAAGTGACGGCGACTTCCTAGTCCGGTGAGCGAATCGGTGCTCGCGAGCTGATGGAGCTCGCGGAGCAATCGCAAGTTCTCGCGCAGGGCGGCGATCTGGCGGGCCACGACCAGCGTCGTGACGATAAGCGCGCCGACCATCAGGCCACCGATCGGATAAACGGCCTGGTTCCAGCCGACGATCGCGAGCAGCAGGAAGCTCGCGAAGATCGCGATGTACGGGTAGGGACTGAACGTCCTGAGCTCCGGCGGCCGGATCGCTCGTCCATGATCGCCGCGTGACGCGTGCCAATACTGGTACTGCGCGCTCACCACGGTCAGGATCTGCGCGATCATGAACGCCGAGTCGGGCCAGTCGCCGCCGGCGTAGGAGTCGTTCAGCGCCAAGTGCGCGAAACCGATGTCGCCGATCACGAGCACGAGCAGTCCCGACGCGAGGATCCCGAGCGCGTGTCCGCTTCCTCTCGCAGGCCGGCCGAGCAGGATCCGCGCGATGCCGAACAGAAGGACGAGATCGCCGATCGGATAGGCGATCGAGACCGCCGACTCGAGGAGGTTCGATCCGCTCGCCTGGGCGGTCGGCCCGAGCGAGAAGTACCAGAGGATCATCGCCGAACCGACGACCACGGTTCCGCCGTCGAGCCAAAGCTTCGTGCGCTCCGTGGCGTTGCGCGGTCCCGTCGGGAAGGCGAAGATCCCCCAGAGCAAGAGCGGATAGAAGGCGATGTACGCCACATCCGCGATGGACGGGAACGGCGCACTGCCGAGGTTCTCTTCGAGCGTCCAGATCGCGTCGCCCAGCCAGTACAGGAAGAACGACGCCGCGATGATCCGCCACGCCCGTGCGGTCCGGCGGTCGAGACGCTCATGGCGGCCCGCGCGAAGGGCGAGCGCTGCAGCCGCGAGGCTCACGGGAAGGAAGGCGATATCGCTGATCAGGGTCCGGCGCCCGGGGCCTCCCCAGCCGAAGATCTGCCAAGCGAGGAAGACGAGTCCGTAGACGGTGAGACCGGCGACGACCCTGCCACCCGGATCGCGAACCCAGTCTCGCGCTGCGCTCAAAAGGGCATCGCGACGCGACGCCTCCGGCCCCAGACGGATCGCCTCGCTTTCCACGGTCACCTCCCGCACCTCCCGGACGAAGTTCGTCCAGAAACGTCCGATGCGAGCCTCCTGGGATGAATCGGCGTTCGGCGCCGGGCTCTTGACCTGGACCCGCCTAAACCACTCTCTGTGGTTCGTCCCATAGGCCCGGATGGGCTATGCCTTGCACACTGAGGCATGCGAGTCGGCCTGGCGCTCCCGCAATACGAGGTGGACCGCGATCCCCGCGCGGGCTCGATCCTCGACGCAGCAGTCGGTGTCGCTCGCCGGGCCGAGGCCCTCGGTATCGACGGCGTTTGGGTGTCCGATCATCCGTTCGCCGTCGCACCCGACGGGACGGTGTCGGGTGCGCTCGAGCCGCTGGTGCTGCTCGGTGCACTGGGGCGCGAGACGTCCCGGATCGAGCTCGGAACCCTCGTACTCGCCGCGACGATGCGGAGCCCGGGCCTCGTCGCGCATACCGCGCGCGGTCTGGCTCCGGGGCGTCTCGTCGTCGGCGTCGGGACGGGTTGGTACGAGCCCGAGCATCGCGCGTTCGGGATCGCACTTCCCGGCTACGGGGAGCGGATCGCGCGCGTTGAAGCGACGCTCGAGGCATTGCGCGGACTCGGCCGAGAGCGACCGGTGATCCTGGCGGGAGGGACGGGGCCGCGATTGATCGACCTTGCCGCGCGACACGCCGACGTATGGAACGTTTCGTGGGACGCTTCGCCGGACGGCTTCGCGCTGCTGTCTCGACGACTGGACGAGGCCTGCGATCGCGCCGGCCGGGAACGGTCATCGATCCGCCGTTCCGTCGGGCTCACGGTTCTGGTGGGCGCGAGCGACCGCGACATCGATGCGGCGGTCGAGCGACTCCGCGGGAGGGCCGCGTTCCTATCGGGCGTCGATCGCGAAACGCTCGCCGCGCGGATCGTCACCGGCACCCCGCAGAGTTGCGCGGAACGGATCGCCTCCTACCAGGCGGACGAGGTGGTGGTCGCGCTCCTGCTGCGCGACGATCCCGAGATGCTGGAGCTGTTCGCGACCGAAGTCGTGCCGGTCGTCCGAGGGTCGCGTTAGGAGGCGCGGATCTTCGAACGCCGGACCAGCGCTGTGATCCCCGCGAACGCCAGAAGCGCGAGCGCCGCGGCGGTCCGCGCGGGGACGCCGGTCGCCGGAAGAGAGCCGGCCGGCGCCGGCGGTGCGACGCCCGGACGCTGAGAGCCTGAAGCGACGACCGGCTCGATCTTTATCGTCATCTTCGTCGAGCCCGCCGGCGCCGTGAGCGCGCGCGCGCCGAACGAACCCGCGAGCGTCACGACGGCCTGTGCCGGAGACTCGATCGTCAGCTCGAACGGTTTCGTCGTGTCGATGCCGGCGCGCTCGCTCCAGATCGTCACCGCCGAAACCCCCTCGAGCGAGACCTCGAGCGCGTTCCGCGGAGTCTCGGTGCCTTGCGTCCACGTGAGGCCGCGTTTGATGTGCGGCGCCGGGTCGACGCCGACGCCGGCGATCTCGGACGTGGCCGGCAGCGCCTCGCCGTGGACGAGCGAACGTGCGTCCACCAGCGCGCTTTCCGCGCCCTGTGCGACCCGCACGCCGGAGAGCCAGTAGGCATGGTCGTGCACGAGCCCGAGTTTCGGCACGTCCTGCCCGGGGACGACCCGCAAGGTGATGTGCGACGGCGCGGGGTCGAGCTTGGCGGCGCCGAGGAAGTCCCGGCCCGGCCCCCACTCGTCGAGGATCGAGAAGAGGAAGTGGTCGTGCGTCGTGAACAGATCCAGCTCGTGCCGCAGTCCCAGCTCGTGCAGCCGGTTCTCGAACTGCAGCGTGCCGAGCACGGGAACCAGCTCGTCGATCATCCCGTTCCACATGAGCAGCGGCACGTTGCGGAGGTTGGTGGCGATGTCGAAGTTGTGGTTGACGCTCGAAACCATCCCGCCGGTCGGCCCGCCGAGGATGTCCTCGTCCGCCGGCCCGACGACGGCGAACGCCTTCGCGAACAGGTCGGGATACTGCGCGCCGAGCTTGTAGGTTCCGTAGCCGCCCATCGAATAGCCACCGATCGTGACGTGCGACGGATCGATGTCGTAGCGCGATGCGAGGTCGGCCCACGCCTCGAACACGTCGACCTCGGCTTCGTCGTGGTACCAGCCGTCGGGACCGCGGCCCGCGGGCGTGAGCAGGAACGAGCCGCGTCCCTCGCCGAGCTGCGCCAAGCTGTTCGGAGCGAACGCTGCGTACTGGTTGTAGCCGGCGGCAAGTGAGTGCAGCCAAAGATGCAGCGGCGCCGGATGACCCTTGCGGTAACTGATCGGCACGTAGACGGAATACGGCTGGATGCGACCCAGGAACATCGGTCGGGTCGGTTGAGCGCCTTCGCCGAGATCGAGGTGTGAGACGTACAGCCGGTTGAGGTGACCGTACGTCGGCACGTGGGACTCGGAGACGTGCGCGCGAAGCTTCGCGAACGAGATGTCGGCATGGAGGCCCGAGATGTCGCGCGCCGCCAGCGCCAGCGCCTGCGCGTGGTCGCGATGGCTCCCGATCCCGGCGCCGCGCGAACCGCGTTCGAGCGTGATCCCCCCGATGGGCTCGTGGAAACGGAATCCCACGTTGAACACCGGCGGCGCGTCGGTGCCGTGGGCTCCGCCGGGCAGCGTCCCGGTCGGCTCGTCTTGGATCGGCTTGAACGACTTCGCTCCCGCGTCGAAGAGGCCGACGACCAGATAGTGGCGCCACGTCTGCGCGCCCGGCTTCAGCGGCGCCCGGATCTCGATCTGATTGCGGAGCACGTCGGCGCGGGAGGGGATCGCCTTCCCGTCGAGCGTCGCGCCGGAACCCCACGAAACGACGACGTGCTCGAGCCCGAGCGCGCCGAGGGAGCCGATCCCCGAGCCCCAGTCGTCCATCCCCGTCGACGCGTCGCGGTCCGTGTCGATCCCGATCGCGATGCCGGCGACGTCGGGAGCGAGCATCGTGTTCAGCGTGATCCGGTAGTCGAGCGTGTCGCCGAAAGTCCGCGCTCGGAACTCCAGCAGGTCGGCCGCGTCGTAGGCGTACGTCTTCGCGTCGGTCGGGTAGACCATGTCGCCGGTGATCCCGCTGAAGGTGGAGTCGGAGGCCGCCGGAACCGGATCGGGAGGAAGCGGCGCGTTGGTGGTGTTGGCTCCGAAGGAGTCGTAGATGAAGTCTTGGTAGAGGTACTCGCCGCCCGCGTAGGCGTCTGCCCCCGACACCATCAGCGGCGCGGCGGGCCAACCGCCGGAATCCTCCAGCATCGGAGCGGAGGCCAGAGGCGCGTGCAGGACCGCCGGGCCCGGCTTCGGCACGGCCGGACGAGGAACCACTCGCAGTGCTGGAGCCGCGCCGCGGACCGGCATCACCACAGCCAGCAGCGCCAGGAAGGCAAAAGAGAGGATCAGACGGGCGGGTATGCGCACGGTATCCACTTCGACGCGCGCGGCTCCCAACCCTGCGGGATGCGCTGGCGTCCGGCAACTTCCGAGGCGCCGCGCAACGGGCTATCGGCGCAGCAGCCAGGCGGCGTTGCCTCCGAACAGCTTGTCCCGTGCGACGCCGGCAAGATCGCCGGTCGCCGCCTGGTACTGGCGGAGCGGCTCGGCGATCCCCTCGGCGTGCGGCCAATCGCTGCCGAACATGAACATGTCCTCTCCGATGAGGGAGATCAGGTTCGCCGGCTGCTCGTAGGCGAGTGCGGCGACGCGAACGTTGCGCTTCATGTACTCGCCGGGCTTGAGGGCGAGCTTCGTCGGCGGCTCGCCGTGCCGGGCTACGTAGAAGCCGTACGCGCCCTCGAGCATGAGCACGAACTGCGGAACCCAGTGCGCCGTCAGCTCGATCACGCCGATGCGCAGGTCGGGATGCCGGTCGAAGGTGCCGTTGACGATCATGTTCGCGAGCGCGACCGCCGGGGCCACCCACAAGAAGACGGAGTCGAGGATCCGGTCGACCGGCTCGGGATCGCCCTCGAACCACGCCTGGTCCAGCGGGCTTCGGAAACCGCCGACGTGGAAGACCGGCGAGACGCCGTGCTCGACGAATGCGCGCCAGATCGGATCGAGGTCGGGGTGTGACAGCGCTTTGCCGTCGACGGGTGCCGGTCCGACCATCGCGAGCCTGATCCCGTCGGCGTAGAGATTCTTCAGCTCGGCGAGCGCCCACTCCTGATCGCGCAGGGTCATGTGAGCGACGCCGTGGAGTCGCCCGGCGCCGTCCGCGACCGCGGTCGCCATCCATCGGTTGAAGGCGCGCATGTTCCCGCATTGCGCCTCGACGTCTTGGGCGAGCATCTCCTCCCACAACAAGCCGAAGTTCGGGAACAGCACCGCGGCGTCGAGTCCCCACTCGTCGAGACGGCCGAGCCGGGCCTTGGCGTCGTGGTATTCGAGCGGGATCACGTCGTCGTAGCGATGCTCGGCCGGCTCACCGCGCGCGAGGCGCATGCGCATGTCGCCGATCGCCTTCGCCTTGCCGGGGAACTGGACCTCGGCGAGATACAGACGTTCGCCTCTCCAGGTCAGCCAGGGATAGCCGAGCTCGTCGTCCTCGATCGCGAGCGCCCGGTCGCGGAGCGACGGATCGATGTGCTCGCGCCACATCGTGCGCGGCTCGAACAGATGCTGGTCGACGTCGATGACGGCGCTCATGGGGAGTCATCTTCTAGCGAGCCGGCGGACCGGGCAAGCCTTCGTCCATCATCCTGGGCGTATGCTCTGCCCGTGAGCCAACCGCCGCCGAAGGGCTCGACGGAACGGACGATGGTTCACCATGTTTCGCCTGAAACTCTGCGGTCCTTCCTCGAATCCGCGCCGGACGCCGTCGTGATCATCGATGCTGCCGGCCACATCGTGCTCGTCAATCGGCAAACCGAACGGCTATTCGAGTACGACCGGGAAGTACTGGTCGGGTCGCCGATCGAGATGCTCCTGCCGGAGCGCTTCCGGGACGCCCACGTCACCCATCGGGCCGGGTATCTCGCCGATCCGCGAACGCGGCTGATGGGCGCGGGATTGGAGCTCTACGGGCGAAAGAGCGATGGCCGTGAGTTCCCCGTCGACATCTCGCTCAGCCCGCTGACCACGGAAGCCGAGGTGCTCCTCGCCGCCGCGATCCGCGATACAACGGAGCGTCACCGTGCCGAGGCCGAGCGCTTGGCTCTCGCCGCGATCGTGGAGTCCTCGGACGATGCGATCCTCGCCAAGAGCCTGGACGGGATCATCACGACCTGGAACCGCGCCGCTCAGCGCCTCTACGGCTACGCCGCGGCCGAGGTCGTCGGCCGCTCGATCTCGCTGCTGATCCCGGACGAACGCGCCGGTGAGGAGAAGGACATCCTCGAGCGGATCGGCCGCGGTGAGGACGTCGACCACTACGAGACGGAGCGGATCACCAAGTCCGGCGCGCCGATCAACGTGGCGGTCACCATCTCGCCGGTCCGCGATCCATCCGGCACGGTGGTCGGCGCATCGGTCATCGGCCGTGATATCACGGCACGGGTCAGAGCGGAGGCGGCGGTGCGGGAGCGCGAGCAGCGCTTCCGGGCGTTCCTCGAGTTCGCGCCGGATGCGATCGTGATCATCGACCCCGACGGAGAGATCGTCCTCGTGAACGCTCAGACGGAAAAGCTGTTCGGCTACGAACGCGACGAACTCGTCGGGAAGAGCGTCGAGGAGCTGCTCCCCGAACGGTACCGGGCCGTGCACGTCGGCCATCGGAGCGATTACCTCCGGGATCCTCGTTCTCGGCCGATGGGGGAGGGGCTTGCGCTCTCCGGCTTGCGCAGGGATGGGAGCGAGTTCTCCGTCGACATCTCACTCGGTGCCTTGAAGACCGACGAGGGGCTTCTGTTGGTAGCAGCGATCCGCGACATCACCGAGCGCAGGCGCCTCGAGGATCTGCGGGACGAATTCATCGAGAACGCGGCGCACGAGCTCCGCACGCCGCTCGCGACCCTCGCGGGGCTCGGGCAGGTGCTGGCCATTCATCTCAAGGAGATGACCGACGAGCAGATCGAAGAATCGCTCGCTGCGCTCAAGCGTCAGGGAGAACGAGCGAGCACTTTGGTAGCCAACCTCCTCGATCTGTCCCAGGTGGAGTCCGGGCGGGCAACGCTGCGCTTAGAGGGCGTCGACCTTGCGACGACGATCCGGGGAGCGCTCGGCTCCGCGCCGGCACCCGAAGGCAGAACCGTATCCGTGTTGGTGGCGGAGGGCCTGCGGGTCCGAGCCGATCCCGTTCGCTTGGAGCAGGTGGTCACGAACCTGCTCGTCAACGCCTACCGATACGGTGGCCCGCACATCGAGGTGCACGCCCACGAAGTGCATCCGTACATCGAGTTCTGGGTCGAAGACGACGGAGCGGGCGTATCCCCCGACCTCGTTCCACGGCTCTTCGAGCCATTCACGCGCGGCAAGAACGCAAGGGCCATCAGTGGCTCCGGCATCGGTCTCGCGCTCGTACGCCGGTTGGTGGAGGCGTTCGGGGGTGTCATGTGGCACGAACCCGTCGATCCACACGGTGCTCGTTTCCTTGCTCGCCTCAACGGGGCGTGATCGGCTGATGCCGGGCGGACCGATCTTGCTGGTCGAGGACGAGGCCGACATCCAGTTGACCGTGCGGCTCACGCTCGAGATGTCGGGCTACGTGGTTGTGGCCGTGGCGTCCGCAGAGGACGCACTCGAGGCGTTGGACCGCATCACTCCGTCGGTTGTGCTGCTCGATATCTCCCTGCCCGGGATGGACGGGTGGACGTTCCTCTCCACGCTGAAGGCCGATGGGCGTCTCGACGCGTTGCGTGTCGTCGTTGTGTCGGCCCATGTGAGCGAGGAAGCGTCGAGGAAGGCAGACGCATTCGGCGCGCAATACCTGACGAAGCCCTTCGACGTCCAAATGCTTCGCAGCTTGATCGCCAAGATCATCGGGGACTCGGGGAGCTGAAGATAAGATGCGCGGCCGCGAGGGTGCCGCGATCTAATCGATCACCGGGAGGGCGATGTAGGACTCGGAGCCGGGCCCGAAGTAGATCGTGTTCAGCGCCGGCTTGATCAGCGTGAGATGGTTCGGCGTGTCGGCCGAGTAGATGTCCACGCGCAGCCGGTGTCCCGCCGCCCAGGTCTTGGCGACGGGCCAGACTTCGATGTCGTACTCGCGCGGCGTTCCGTCGGCCGGCGGCGGATCGAGGGCCGCGAGGGTGTGCGGATGGAACGGCGCCATGTTGACCCCGTCGATGAAGCTGCTTTGGGATGCGTCGACGGTTCGGTGCGACGCGCGCAGGTAGCCCTGCGTGACGAGCGTCGCGGTGCCGTCGGGTGCGACGTCGGACACCTTCACGACGAAGTCGGTGTCGTGATAGGGCGGCAAGACTTGCAGGATGCCCGGCCAGCTTCCGGCGAGGGCCGGATCTCCCGGCAGCCCCTGCGTTCCCGCGACCAGATGGACGGCGATCGGTCCGGCGACCGACAGGGGTGCGCTCAGGACAGGGGTCTCGAAGGTCACGCCCTCGCTATCCAGCCGCTGATCCAGCTGAAGCTGCGGAACCGGGATGCCGGCCGCGTTGTCCCACCGCGACCAGGTCTCGGCCTTCCCCTGGGCGGGCTCGTAGAGATAGGTCCCGGCGCACGTCCCGCTGCAGACCGCGGGGAGGGTGCGCGCGAGGAGGTTGCCCGGCGCCATGAAGAGCTTCTCCGCATTGACGCCGGCGGGCGGCCAGCTCGCGGCCGTGCGCCAGTCGCCGTCGGCCGGCGTCATCGCGTTCAGCTTCCCGCTCGTCGTCTGGAAGTAGGACACGCGCGGGCCGCCCATCCAAGCGGGGGCGGGGATGCCGTTCGCCGCTGCCTCGAGCCAGTGGCGGTACCAGTCGCCGAGCCGCTGCTTGAACCCCTGGTCGGGGTCGATGAAGTGCGTACCGGTGTGGTTCCAGGGCCCGACGATGAGGAAGTTGGGCCCCCGGCCGGGACCCTCGAGCGCGAGCGCTTCCTGGAAGGTGCGAAGTTGGCCGCGCGTGAACGCGTCGAAGAAGCCGGCGAGGTGCAGCGTCGGCACGCGGAGGTTTTCGATGCGAGGCAGGGCGCTCGAGTCCTCGTAGATCCGCTGCGACCACTGCGGCGTCGATCCGTTGCTCGCGAAGGTCGCGTCCGCGTACGGGCGTTCGATGTAGTTCACGATCAGCGGGTCGTTCTTGGTGAGGTGATCGGTCCATGCCGCGGCCGCCGGGCCCGACGGGAGATCGGTCGGCGGCTGGGTGTAGAACGCCGTCGTGCCGGCGGACCAGATGGCGCCGAAGGTCCCGATCACGACGCCGCCGTGGTACACGATGTCGCGGTACAGGTCCCCGTAGGCGCGCGCCGGCGCGATCGCCGCGAGGTGCGTGGAGCCGGTCGGCAGCCGTCCGTACCCAACGTCGCCGGGGGAGGTGGGCAGCGACGCGACGAGGTACTGGATGATCCCCGAGTACGAGCCGCCGTACATCCCGACCGTCTCTTCGCAGAGCTTGTTCGTGTCGTTGAGCGGCTTGCCGTCCTTGGTCGCCGTCGTGGCCGCCCAGTCGATCCACGCGACCGTGTCCTGCTGCTCGCGTACCGAGAACACGATGTCGTACTCGCCGGCGGAGCCGCCGGTGCCGCGGGCGTCGACCTCGATGAGCGCGACCCCTTGCGACGGAAGGTAGCTCGCCCCTTCCTCGGCCCTTGTCTCTTTTCGGTACGGGGTGAGCTCCACGACGCACGGGTAGAGGCCGTCGCCGTCCGCGTCGGGGATCGTCGGGACGTACACGTCGGCAGCGAGCGGCACGCCGTCGTCCATCGCGATGCGAACGTCGGTGATCATCGTGTAGTCGGCCGCGCGGGCCGGGATCGGCTGGAGCGCGAGCGCAGCGAGAAGGAGCAAGGATGCGAGTCGCTTCACGGCCGGAACCCCCCGTCGTCGGTCGTTGAGGGGTTCGGGCCCGGGCCGCCGGGTTCCTGCTAAGAGTGCTCCCAATTGGACGGTATACGAAAAACCCTCCCCGCTTGGAGGGTGAGCCGTTCGCACTGAGCGACCCACACACGAAGTGTCGTCGGGGCGGATACCGGCGTCGGACGAAGAACTGCGTCAGGCACCACGGACGAGTCGCCAGTCGATCTTCTTGCCGACCGCGGTCGCGAACCGCTGGAGGGTCGCCACGGTGGGGTTCATCTCTCCCCGTTCGAGTCGGGCGACGGCTGAGGTGGACGTCTTCATCCGAGCCGCGACATCCGATTGGGTTAAGCGCGCAGCACGACGGGCAGATGCAAGTTCCCGGAGGAGTCGTTTTCGCTCTGCGGCCGCCTGAATGAGGCGCGGGAAGTCTGGATTCCGCTCCGTACGCTCAGTGACGTAGTCCTCCAGGTCATCTCGAGGGGACCGTCGCGGCGTCTTCGATCTCGGCATTGGCATTATCATATATGAGAACTCCAGTTCGTCATGGGCAGCGTAGACCTGGACAACGACGCAGATGATGTCTTGAACTTCCGTTCGGGCTGATCGGCCGAAGAATCCGTTTACCGGAGCGGACCATTTCGACCACCGTCTGGTCGATGCTCGCGTTGGCGCAGGTCGATCGTGTCGGACGTCGTGCTGTCGGAGTTCGTGCTACCAGTGCCCCCGGCAGGAATCGAACCTGCACACACGGTTTAGGAAACCGATGCTCTGATCCGTTGAGCTACGGGGGCGGGGCATGGCGAAAACCTGGGCGAAAACCCGACCGACCAGGCAGCTCCACGAAAGAACTGTAACGCACGAGGCCAGCGGGTTTTCGGAGGTCGCAGAGTTCTACGGGAGCCTCTTGGGCAGACTTCGCCAGGCCTACTACCTGCTTGAGGCTAGTGAGTGATCAGGCGGCTTGTGCAGAGCTCGTGCCGTAGCGGCGGCTAGCGAGGGCGTTGACCATCAAGGCATAGCCCAAGACATTCACGAGTTGCCGGGCGTGGCCGAGACTGTGGCCCGGCGCAGATAGAGGCGGTCGTCGACTCCACGGTTGATGCTCTCGATGTCAATGCGGTCCCGGAACATCGGCTGGAAGTCGGGATCGCTTGGCGGAATGACGCGCAGGTTCTCGTACGGTCGAAGCCGCGGTCTCGATCTTCATCGGTTGTGTCGAGCCGCAAGATCGCGGAGGTCCGGGCGTCCCTTCGCGGGTGAACTCAGAACGACCGTGCCGTTCCGATCGGGAGAAGCTCCGGAGACAGCGCGATCGAAGCCCGCGAGAGTGCAATTCGACCTGTTCAAGCTTGGCGGCGCTGTGTATCGTGCTCCTCGAGTGGCTGGCGTAGGCTTTCTTAGACCGAGGGGGATGCACCATGGGCAAACCGACGATCGAGCAACTGCGTGAGCAGGTGCGGGCACCGATCATCACGGCCGAGGACCCCGGCTACGTCGAGGCTCGCGCCGTCCACAACGGCATGTTCGACAAGCATCCGAAGGTGGTCGTCCGCGCGGAGCAGGTCGCCGATGTGATCGGCGCCGTGAACTTCGCGCGTGACGCCGGACTGGACCTGGCGGTCCGAGGCGGCGGTCACAGCGCCCCAGGATTCGGTACGAACGACAACGGCGTCGTGATCGACCTTTCACTCATGAGAGGCGTTCACGTCGATCCCACGGCACGCACTGCGCGCGCCGGCGGTGGCGCCACGTGGGGTGACTTCAACTACGCGACGCACGCGTACGGACTCGCCACCCCCGGCGGCATCGTTTCCACGACCGGCGTCGGCGGGCTCACGCTCGGCGGGGGCATCGGGCATCTGACGCGCGGGTACGGCCTGACGATCGACAACCTGCTATCTGCTGATGTGGTCACCGCCGACGGAAAAGTCAAGACCGCGAGCAAGGACGAGAATGCCGATCTCTTCTGGGCGCTCCGCGGCGGCGGCGGCAACTTCGGCGTCGTCAGCTCGTTCGAGTTCAAGTTGCACCCCGTGAAGGACGTCTACGTCGGCCTCTTCTTCTACGAGCTCGAATCGACCGGCGATCTGTTCCGTTTCTATCGCGAGTGGATCAAGAACGCTCCGCGGGAGTACGGGGCGTTCCCCGCGTTCCAGATCGCGCCGCCCCTGCCGTTCATCCCAGAGAACCGTCATGGGGACACGCTCTGTGCGGCGATCGTGCACTGGGCGGGGCCGATCGAGGAAGGCGAGGCGGCGATGAAGCCGTTCCGCGACCTCGCGCCTATCGTCGCGGAGATGGCTGCCCCGATGCCATACCCGTGGCTCAACGGCGCCTTCGACGCGCTCTTCCCGAAAGGGATCCGCAGCTACTGGAAAGGGAACTTCGTCACCGAGTTGAGCGACGAAGCGATCGAGCAGCACGTCATCCACGGCGCGAAGGTGCCGGAGGTGAGCGCGACGATGCATCTGTACCCGATCAACGGCGCGGCCCACGACGTCGCCGACGACGAGACCGCCTTCGCCTACCGCGACGCGAACTTCGCGACTGTGATCGTCGCGGCGTGGCAGGACCCCAAGGTCGACAAAGAGCGGATCCAGTGGGTTCGGGACTACTACAAAGGGACCTCGCCGCACTCGGAGTCGGGCGGATACGTCAACTTCATGTCCGACGACGACCAGGGCAGGATCAAGGACAACTACAAGGGGAACTACGACCGGCTGGTCAAAGTGAAGAAGGAATACGACCCCGGCAATCTCTTCCACATCAACCAGAACATCAAGCCGTAGACGAGGTGACGTCTCTGTTTCCGGCCGCTCGAGCCGGCAACACCGCGTTCCCTACGGCCAAAAGTTTGGAGTGCCCCGGCAGCGATTGAACCTGCACGCACAGTTGAGGAAACCGCTGCTCTAATCCGTTTAGCTACGAGGGACGGGGGCTACGGGGGGCGGGGGGGACGGGGGGTCGGGGTCCACCGCCCAGGCTATGGAGTCATGCCACCTCCGTGCACTTCGAAACCTACGGATCGAGCTGCAAGTCCCAACCCGTCGTCGTGAGTAGCGAGTATGAGCCCCTCGAATTGTTCGCGCGCAAGGAGTGCGCTGGCAAGGTGGATGGCGTCGAGTGATCCAAGCAGAGTTGGAAACGGCTCCGCGGCCCGATCAAGAACGGCTCCGTCAATCGAGATCAGATTGAACGTCTCTAGCATCTCAAGAACGGCAGCCCGCTGCTTTGCCACCGACTCATCTTCGAGTCCGAGTCGGATTCGGGCGCGGTCGATCGTGCGAAGGCACTCGAGCCGAATCAGTTCGCTCGACACCGGAGTCGTGATCTTTGGCCACGCGTTCAATCGGGCCGGTTCTCTCAGGACCACGCGCAGCAACACAGAGGAATCAACGTACGCGTTCACCGTTGTTGCCGCTCCTCGAGCAAGAGCTGGGTGGAGTTGATGCGCCATTTGGCGGGGGTATATCGCTTGCCGCGAACGGTAGTGAACGACCGCGTCGGTCGAGTCACTCGAACGCGCTTTTCGGTCCCCCTGTGTGGGACGATGCGCGCGATCGGTCGATCGCGATCGGTCACGACGAGTTCGGCTCCTGCCTCGACCGCTCGCAGGTGTTCCGAGAGGTGGTTCTTGAGTTCGGCGATCTTGACCGTCTTCATGGCTATATTGAGTCACATCTAGCCATGTATTGTCAAAGGATGACGATTTCGTCCGGGCGCGCCATCTGGTTCGGCAGGGACCGAAGGCCGAACTATTAGAAGGCGCCCGTCCGGTTCTCGGCGATGATTGACCCGTGCCTCTCCAGCGATGCGAGGCGCGCATCTCAAGCGGCCCTTCGCTCCCGTCGACGCCTGGAGTAACCCGATGGACCCGATCCCCGCATTCGACGAGATCCTCGCCGGCGCCCGCGCGGGTGAGGCCCAGGCGTTCGAGCGGCTCTGGCGCGCGTTCCACCCCGCTCTCGGCCGTTACTTCCGCGTGGCCGCTCCGGACGCTGCGGAGGACCTCGCGTCCGAGACCTGGTTGCAGTCCGCTCGGGACATACGGCGCTTTCGCGGCGATGAGCACGCATTCCGGCGGTGGCTGTTCACGATCGCGCGGCACCGCCTCCTCGACCACCAACGGAAGCAACGGCGCGACAAGACCGATCCCGTCCCACACGATTCCTTGCCCGAGAGCGCGGACACGGCTGATCTCGTCGAGGAGCGCCTCTCAACCGCTCAGGCACTTGCCTTGATCCGAACGCTCCCTCCGGCCCAGGCAGAAGCCGTCGCGTTGCGAGTCGTCGCCGGCCTGCCCGTCGCGGACGTCGCGCGGCTGTTGGGGAAGCGCCCGGGGGCCGTTCGTGTGCTGACGAGCCGCGGGCTCCGAGCTTTGGCCGATCACCTGGAGCGCCTTCGCCTGCGCGATCCCAACCACGAAGACGCCTCGACGTAACGAAACGCGCTCCCCGGTCGCTCTTCGTACTGAGATGCCAAAGCACCGGGACGATCGGGACCCGACCGAGGAGCTGCTTGCCGGCACGCTCCCGTCAGACGCAACCCCGGCTTACGACCGGGTCGCAGCCGTTCTACGGGCGGCCGGCGGCCCGCCGAGCGACTCCGAGCTCGCGGGAGCGGAGACGGCCGGGATCAGGCTCGCGGCGGCGGCTCGGCGATCCGAAGGATCCACTCGAAGGGGGATGGGGATGAGCGGTATGTGGCGGGGTATCCGCGCGAAGGTTCCGAACGTCGTGCTCGGGGTCATCATCGGGATGATGGTGGGCGGCGGCGCTTTCGCGGTCGCACAGACCGTCGGAAACCACGGCGGCCCGAATCCCCGGTTCCACGACGCGCGCGTCTGCAACCTCGTCGACGTCGACACGCTGCCCGGGAACTGGACGCACGGCGACTACGTGAGCGCGGTCGAGAAGAAGGATCCTTCGAAGGTTCGCGAGGCGGCCCAGAGCGATTGCGGGAAGCCGAACAAGGGAGCGAAGGGCAACAAGGGCAAGGGCCCGAAGCCCGAGAAGTCGAACGAGCCCGAAGGCAAGCCGACCACGCCGGCGACTAAAAAACCGTCTCCGCCGCCTTCGCCGACCCCATCACCGAGCGAAACCGTCACTTCCTCGCCGTCGCCCGAACCCAGCCCGACCGAACCCACTCCCGCGACGACGCCGTCCGTCCCCAGCACCTAAGCGGAGTCCTAGGGCTTTCGAGCGCCCCGTCGGCCGGGGGGCTGGCCGCTGCGGGCCCGCGAGCCACTGCGCGTTCGCGTCGGGGCGGGCTCCGTCTCTCGTGGGAACCGGGCGATCAGTTCGTACTCGAGCTCGAGCATGCGGCTGGTGTGCGTGGCCATCGCATGAGCGCTGCCGCGGAAGACCGTCTCCTCGCGCGTGCGCCACAACTGTCGCAGCTCGCGGTGGAGCGCCTCATCCGTGAGGTTGCGAGCGGAAACGCCCAGCTTTCGTTTTGTCATCGACGGTCACCACCTAACGGGTATCTCCGATCCTACCCACGAGCGTACCGGCGGCGCGGCGGATCGGCCGTTGATCCCCGAGACGCGGGATGCGGAGACGCTAACCCCATCAGCTGCGCCCGCCGCCTGACGAAGTTTCTGGGCTCCCGTTCGCGTGTTGAACTTCCTCTTCCGGAGCGTGAGGTACGCGAGACCCCCGGCCGGGATCGGCAACCAGAAGTTGGCCGTGCGATAGGCGATGACGCCGAGGATGGCAACGGCCGGAGGCGTTCCGAATCCCACCAGCATCGGCGCGAGCACCGCTTCGACGACGCCGAGCCCGGCGGGTGTCACGGGGATCGCGGCCAGGACGTTGGCGATCCCGAACGAGACGATCAGACCGTCCGCGGAGACGCGGTGCCCGAACGCCGCGAGGAACACCCCGAGCGAAGCGGCCGACAAGAGCCAGCTCGCGCCGGCCCATCCGGCTGCGCGGACCAGGAGCGCTCGGTCCGCGATCAGCACCCTGAGGTGCGCCGTGATGCGAATCATCCCCCGGGACACGGCCGCTTCCTCGACGAACGGCACACGTCGCGATATCGCGCACGCGATGGCACTCGCTCGCCGTTCACCACGCGTGAGACCCAGGATGAGCCCTAGGAACCCACCGATGAGGAGAGAGCCGATGATCGCTGCGGTCAGGTAGAGCGGGTCGAAGCCTCTCATCGGGATCGATACGACGAGCCCGATCCAGAGCAGAAGGTTGAGGATCACGGTGGACCCGATCCCTCGCGCCGCAAGGGCGAAGCCGGCGTCGGTGCCCGTGATGCCCATCCGCGTCAGCAGACGGTAGCTGAGTGCCCACCCGGCAACCGTCCCGCCCGGGACCACGCGGTTCACCGCGAGCGTCGAGAGGTTCATGCGCAACGTCGCACCCAGACGCGGCGTCTTTTCCCTCGGTAGTAGGCTCCGCGTGAGCTGCGCGAAGGCGATGACGGCGGCTACTTCGAGTGCGATCCCGAACGCGATGTACCCGGGGCTGATGCGGTCGAGCAACGCGAAGGCCCTCCCGGCATCTCCGAGCCTCGGCAAGATCAAGAATCCGACGATGGCCAGCGCGCCGAGTGCGATCGCCCCGCGAAGCAGGGTAGGCATACGATTCTTCCGGTCGGGCACGCGTTCGATCGTCAGTGGTTCCACGCAGGAACCCAACGGCGTGGATTCTTGAACTCGGCGAGTCGCGCGGGATCTCCGGGAAGCTTGGCGATGGTCGAGAACCGGACGTTCTCTTCGAGAACGTGATCGATCTCGGGGTTCTCGTGATCCGTAGCGATGGCGAACCAGGAGCCGTGTGCGCGGATGCCTTCGTATTCGATACGCGTCAGACTGATCGGTGCGGTGCAGCCGGCATCGCTGCATTCGCAGATGTAGACCTCCATCGCCTGGTGGCCGCGTTCGTCGCTGGCCATCTCGATGGCTTCGTTCGCGTTTCGGAATCGAAGTTCGTTCTCGACCTCGATAACCCGCCAGTCAAGCATGGTTGCCGCCTCGAGCGGACGGCAGGAGAGGATCATCGATCTCTCCTGCCGAGGAGAATCGCTCGAGGAGGCCTCCGACGGCTTGGGTATTCAGAAGCGAACCCATCCCGACGAGCTCGAAGGTTCTCTTGATGGCGCTGGAGTCGTTGGAGACGGCGAGGATCCGTCCGGCGAGCGCCGCACGCCGGTGAGCTCGGTCGATCCAGTGCAGCCCTGTGGAGTCGATGAATTCCAGCCGGGCGAAGTCGAGCACGATGCCGATCGTCTCGTTCCGCTCCACGGCGACAAGCTCTTCCTCGAGGCGATCGACGGAGGCTATGTCGATGTCCCCTTCGAAGGAGATCACGGCGACGCCGTTCCGGCGCTCGGTAGTAAGAACGAGCAGCGTTGTGGAAGACATTGCGGCCTCTTCTCTCGCAGGAACCCCGATCGTGCTGCTTCGGGGCTTGCGACCGGAGGTCGGGGCCGCGACATGACGACGGCGGGTATTCGGCCGTCGGACTCCACCATAGGCTGCCGGCCGGTCATAGTCAATGGCCCGGTTCCTGGTTCGGTCGCATGTAAACTGGGAAAAAGCCTTGCTAGATCGAACGGTGACCGATTCATGCCGACTCTCAGAGTGTTGATCGCCGACGGAGACGAGGCGCTCCGCGACCGCCTCGCTCGAACCGTGGCCGAGCTCGGCCACGATGTGATCGCTCGTACCGCTTCGCTTTCGAACGTCGCCGCAGTTACCGCGGCCGAACGGCCGGACGTCGCGATCATGATCGTCCAGGAAGGGTCGGATCAAGCTCTCGAGATGATCGGCAGGATCGTCCGTGAAGCGGCCTGTCCCGTGATCGCCGTGCTCGACGTGCAGAACGAGGACTTCATACGGCAGGCCGCATCGCAGGGTATCTTCGCCTACTTGACCGGCGGAGGAGATTCGTCCGCTCTGCAGAGCTCGATCGACATCGTCCTACGACGGTTCTCGGAGTATCACGATCTGGAAGGCGCGTTCGGGCGCCGCGCCGTTACCGAGCGGGCCAAGGGCGTCCTGATGGAGCGGCACGGCGTCGACGAGCAAGGGGCGTTCAACATGCTGCGCGAGGAGGCGCGTCGGACGCAGCGCAAAGTCGTCGACGTGGCGGACGCGGTCCTCGCCAGCCATCGCCTGCTGAAGAAGCTCGAGCCTTCGGCCGGAGATGACCCCCGATAGATCGGGCTAACCCCGAAGCTACTTGCCCTTCTTGGCCTTCTTCGCGGCGCGTTTCTCCTTGAGGCTTCGCTTCGGCTTCTGCTTCTTGTCCTTGGCGCTGCTGCCCTTGTCCTTCGTCCCCATGCCGACCTCCACGATCGTCGCTGAACGAGGTCACTCGTATCCACGTCCGGGGCGGCTACCGTTTGCCTTTGCCGCCGCCACCGCCGCGCTTGCCGAACGACCCTTTGCCGCCGCGCTTCCCACTCTGCTCTGCCTTTTGCTTCGCGCGGCGCTGGTCCTGCTTCTTGCGGCCGCTGTCATGCTTCTGCTTCGCCAAAAGGATCTCCCTCCTCAGGAGAAAGAGACCCTAGCATCGCAGGCCTCGGCTCATGTGTCACTCGGTCTCGACGCGCAAGGCTGCCGAACGCGAGGGATGGCGCAGTTTCGCCAGCGCCTTCGCCTCCAACTGGCGGATGCGCTCCCGGGTCAGCCCGAAGAGCTGTCCGACCTGTTCTAGCGTCAGCGGCTCCTCTCCGGTCAACCCGAAGCGCAAGGCAACGATCCGTCGTTCTCGGTCATTGAGCGTGGCCAGAACCTTGAGGACCTCGTCCCGGCCGATGCCCGACAAGACGTCGTCGTAGCCCCGGCCGGCCTCTTCGTCGGGAACGAACTCGCCGAGCGTGGCATCGCCATCCGTTCCCACCGGGGTCTCGAGCGAGAGGACGTGGGCCGCCAGGCCACGCAGCTCGCGCACGCGATCGACCGGCAACCAGGCCGACTTCGCAACCTCCTCGTCGGTCGGCTCCCTCCCGAGCTCGCCCTTCTGCTGGACCCGGGTACGCCCGACCCGCAACAGGAGCTCGTGGATGTGGACCGGCAGCCGGATGACCCGGCCGCGATCGGCGACACCGCGTTGGATCGCCTGGCGGATCCACCATGTCGCGTACGTCGAGAACTTGAAGCCTTTGCGCCAGTCGAACTTGCCGACGCCGCGCATGAGGCCGATGTTGCCCTCTTGGATCAGGTCGAGAAGCGGAACGCCGGTCCATCGGTACTTTCGCGCCATCGAAACGACGAGCCGGAGGTTGGCCTGGATCATCTCGTCCCTGGCCCGCTCGCCCTCGCGGCGTAACTGCTCATCCTTGCGACGCTTCGAGAGCGCCTGGCTCTTCGGGCCGATCAGTCGCTTATCGGCGAGCTCCCCGGCTTCGATCTGCTTCGCGAGCTCCACCTCTCGCTCGGCGGTCAGCAGCGTGAAGCGTCCGATCCCACGCAAGTAAGCCCCGAGGGTGTCGATCTCGCCGAGACCCACGACGTTCGCGGCCGCTCGTGCCAACTCCGCCGCTTCATGTGGGTCGATCGGCTCGTCGACGTCGGCGATCAGCACCGCATCGTCGAGGTCGAGATCGATGTCTTCTTGAATGGGCTCGGAGCTTGGAGCTTCGGCGTCTCTCAAGTCGCATCCTCGCTCCGGAATCAGTAAAAGCATTGTACGTCCTTTCGGTCGCGCATATTTCCCGTGCGGCGACGGAGCCGTTCGCGAAGCGTGCTCAGCCTTGAATCAGGCCGTGGATGCCGGGCGCGTTGCAGCCAACTGGGCGAGGACGTGGACGCGTGCGTGGCACGAACGCGACGTCGAGGCGATCGTGTCTTTTTACGCCGAGAGGGCGCTTTATCGCGCGCTCATCTTCCGCGAGCCGGACCGGGCCCCGATCCTGCGCTTCGACACCGACGGGCTCATCGTCGATCACCGCGACTACTGGAATCAGGTCGAACGCCGGAAGGAGCCGTATCGAGGTTGGTAACTCCTACTTCACGATCTTGATGTTGAACCCCACGCTCCCCTGACTCATCATCACGCGAACCCAGAGCGGGAGGTACATCTCGAGCCCGCGCGCGCCCGTGATGTCTCCGAGGTCGATCACCGAGCGCCAGCCGAACCACTCCTTCAGGATGCGTGTGACTTCGGCTTTGGCGCCGTCGTCGTTGCCGCAGATCAGCATGTCGTGGTCGCCTCCGCCGACCGCGGCCGGATCGACCATCACCGGCGCGCTCACGATGTTGAGCGCCTTGACCACTTTCGCGTCGGCGAACTTCCGCTGGATCTGTTCGGCCATGGAATCGGTGTTCGAAACGAGCAGCGTCGGGGGCATCCCTTTCGAGAAGTCGAGCGGGTTGGTGATGTCGATCAGCACCCTGCCCGCGAGGTTCGCGGCGCCGGCAGCGCCGAGCGCTTCGAGGGCGGCCCCACCCGATGTCGCGTTGAAGAGGACATCGCCGTGGGCCGCGGAATCCGAGAACGTGGCGAGCCGGACGCCGGGATTCGCGCCAAGCCATGAGGAGGCGGGCTCGAGGCCGCGGGCGCCGGGCTCGGTGCGCGTCATGAGCGCTTCCGGGTCGCGCGTGCCGACGACGACCTCATGGCCGAGGCCCGCGATCTTCTCCGCGAGCGTGCGACCAACGATCCCCGTGCCGAGGACTCCGACCTTCGCCATGGCTTCTCCTCCTGATCGACGCGAGCGCTCAGTCTAGGGCGACCTCTTCGGAGCACCGCCGCAAAAGGACTATCCGAAACCACCCGGAGTGACCATTCGTTTCGGTCAGTGGCGCGTCGATTGAGGCGGTATCGGAAGAGGTGGGCGCCACGTCGTGCACCGGACGCGCGTGAAGTGAGCGCCTTTTGGGGGATTCATCATGTCTACCTCGCGCTCACGCGCCTACGCGCGTCTCGGTTTCATCGCGACCGTCGTTGCCGCCTCGGCTTTGCTTCTTGGGTCGGGGGTGTTCGCGGCTCCATCGAAGGAATACGTCAAGTGTCAGTGGCGAAAGGCATGCGCGACGCCCAGCCCCCCACCGTGCCCCCCCCCCCCC